>JAQCKL010000451.1 GCA_027592485.1 Cyanobacteriota bacterium | reverse complement strand
TCCAAGGTTTCACTCATCGGTAAACTTTAACTGACTACTCCCTTCCACAACAACTCCTGTTCTCAACCCCTGTGACACTTACTCCCATTCCTTAGGACGGCGAGTATCCCCCTGCTATCCCCCCGGCTGATCGTTGATAGCCTGGGACAGCAGCCTTGGTTTCTCCAGCCCTATGTCTTCTTCGGCAACCCGTTCCCCACAGCTTAGTCAGGCAACCTATTCCCTTGATCATGATCTTTGGATTGAGCACCTAGCCACGACCGACAACCTGCTCATCATCCAGGATTTGGATGGGGTTTGCATGGGGCTCGTGAATGATCCCCTGACGCGCCACATTGATCCCGCCTATGTCAGCGCCACCGCTGCCTTCGACGGCCATTTTTATGTGTTAACGAATGGTGAGCACATCGGCCTGAGGGGTGTGAACGGAATTGTAGACAAAGCTTGGGGCGAAGCAGAGGCACCTGCCCTAGGGCGCTATTTGCCGGGCTTAGCAGCAGGGGGGGTACAGTGGCAAGATCGCCAGGGCAAGGTCTCCCATCCAGGGGTCAGTGCGGCTGAATTGAGTTTCCTCAAGCAGGTGCCGCTGAGAATCCGTCAGGCCCTCACGGCTTTTGCCCAGGAGCAGGATTTGTCTCTCGCGGGGGAGGCACTAGAGCGCTGCATTCAAGCGTCTGTGCTGGATAATGTCGCCTCTCCTACGGCCAACTTAAATACGTTCCACCAGGCGTTAGGGGGAGATAGCCGCACCTATATCGCCCTCCAAAAGGCCATGGAACAGCTGATGACCCAACTGCTAGAGGAGTCAGCCGAGCAAGGGTTGGGAGAGTCCTTCTTTGTCCATTACGCTCCCAATCACGGGCGTAATCCTGATGGCCAGGAAGTCATCTGGCTGAGTCAAGCGGAGGAATCGGGCACAACCGATTTCCAATTTATGTTGCGGGGCGCGATCAAGGAGGCCGGCGTCCTGGCACTGCTCAATCGCTATTACGGCACTCGAACAGGGGAATATCCCCTGGGGGCTGACTTTAATGTGCGGCAAGCGCCCCACAATCATGGGGCGTTGCTGGCACTCGTCCAAGGGAACTTTGATCCGGCCTTGATGCCGGTACTCATTGGGGTTGGCGATACGGTCACCAGCACGGTGGAGTTCGTGGACGGGCAACCGGTCGCAAAACGGGGCGGCAGCGATCGCAACTTCCTATTGCTGATCCAATCTATTGGCCAGGCCTTCGAGCGGGATAATGTCGTCACCTATGTCGACAGTAGCGGTGGAGAACTGAAAAACCGCCGGGCTCTTAAGGTTGAGTCCATAGAGGGACAAGACATAGTCACGGCAGGGCCGGGAGATCCCCAGGACCCAGACGATCCATTGGGGCTCAATGTTGTTTTTCCCGGGGGGTACCGGCAGTATTGCCAGGCCTTTGGGATAGCGGCCCAACACAGGCAGGCTCAGGCTCAAGTCAAACCTGGGTGAATGGCGACGGGGGCGATCTGCGACGGGGGCGATCGCCAATGGCTGTCGTCCTCTTTAGACCAAGGATTTGATCTCAAGATCGATCTCAAAAGTCCAGCCACAAGGCGAAGGGATGGCATTTATACTCAGACCCACCAAGTCACCCCATAGACTCTCATTTTTGCTCTCATCCCGTTACACAGCAAAGACCTGCGGCAGTCCCTACCCATGGGCCAAAGGGAGTCTAAACCCAGCTATTGAAGGAATTGTGCAGATTTTCTGCCAACCATCAGAAAAAGCTAGACATCTCAGTTTTCTATCGAAAATATGCTTTTTCTCTCATTTAATGGGATTAAAATTTACAGGAATTCTCATAAAATAAACACCTTAGATCCAGGGTGTCTGCAGAAAGATTTGGCCCTTGGCATCCGGCCTGTTGGGGTTTATTGGCATCTAGGCCATGTTTCTTGCCAGACAAGGCTTACAGGGAATTTTGAATTCCTGAATAAGCGAAATTCAAAAAAGGGTGGCACCCCTGTAACCCGCCCTAAACAGAGTGAAAACTTGGATGGTATGATCGCCTCGACGTGTGTCTAAGCGTTCAAGGATTTTTAAGTATGACGCCAGCGCCTGTCCCACCAATGGTGCTTGTTATCCTAGATGGTTGGGGGTATCGAGAGAGTAAGGACGGTAACGCAGTCACCGCAGCCAAAACCCCTGTCATGGACAGTCTCTGGTCTGCTTATCCCCATACCCTCATTCAGACTTCTGGTAAAGACGTAGGCTTGCCTGCCGGGCAGATGGGTAACTCCGAGGTTGGTCATCTTAACATTGGGGCCGGGCGGGTGGTTCCCCAAGAGCTGGTCAGAATTTCTGACGCTGTGGCCGATGGCAGCTTGCAAGAAAATGCAATGCTCTTGGAAGTCTGTCAATCGGTGCGGTATCGCCAGAGCAAGCTGCATCTCATCGGCCTCTGTTCGGATGGAGGCGTTCATTCCCACCTCAATCACCTCTTTGGTCTATTGGATATGGCCAAGGCTCAAGACATTGAAGAGGTGTGTATCCATGTGATTACCGATGGCCGAGACACCAAGCCAACCGCCGGGCACGAGTCGGTTCAGGCCATTCAAGACTATATTGAGACCCATCAGATTGGGCGCATGGTCACGCTGAGTGGCCGCTACTACGCGATGGATCGGGATCATCGCTGGGATCGGGTAGAAAAGGTCTATCGCGTCATGACCGAGGATGGTGAGGGTACGGCCCTTTCGGCGGTAGAGGTGATGAAGTCGGCCTATGCTGAAGGCATTACCGACGAGTTTGTGTTGCCGGTGCGCTTAGCGCCAGGGGCGATACAACCCGAGGATGGCGTCATTTTCTTCAACTTCCGGCCCGATCGCGCCCGTCAACTCACCCAAGCATTTGTAGATCCCGACTTTGATGGGTTTGAGCGATCGCTGATCACACCGCTGACCTTTGCGACCATGACCCAATACGACAGCACCTTACCGGTCAAAGTCGCGTTTACCCCTCAAAACCTGAGTAACATCTTGGGTGAAGTAATTGCTGACCATGGTCTGAAGCAGTTTCGCACCGCTGAAACCGAGAAATACGCCCACGTCACCTACTTCTTCAATGGGGGTTTAGAAGAACCTTTGGAGGGAGAGGATCGGGAATTAGTGCCCAGCCCCATGGTGGCCACCTACGACAATGCCCCAGCCATGTCGGCGGCCAAGGTCACAGATACAGCCCTGAAGGCGATCGCGAAAGAAATTTACTCGTTGGTGGTGATTAATTACGCTAACCCCGACATGGTAGGCCACACCGGCAATCTAAACGCTACGGTGGTGGCCTTAGAAGCGGTGGATCAGCAATTGGGCCGCTTGCTAGAGGGCATTAGCCGCGCTGGGGGTACAGCTATCATCATTGCCGATCACGGCAATGCCGAGTATATGTGGGACGAAAACCACAAGCCCTGGACCGCGCATACCACGAATCCGGTGCCGTTTATTTTGGTGGAGGGCGAGAAACTGAAGGTACCTGGCTATGGCACTGACGTGAAACTCCGGGAAGATGGTCGATTGGCGGACATTGCGCCCACGATTTTAGCTATTTTAAACTTGCCTCAACCAGTTGAGATGACCGGCAAATCGATGCTGGTACCGATCGAGCTTGAGGTGAAGGCCAATCGCACCCCAGTTCGGCTGGGTCGCTAAAGCCATAACTCCGGCCTGATCAACCAAAGTGCTATGATCAGGTGTGCCTTGGCACCATCGGTCCGCCCATGCTTGGACCTCAACCCTACAGAATTGAAACCCCTTGCCCCGATGACGCTTATTACCCTGCTCAACATCATCTGGACCGTATCAGCCGTAGGGCTCACGATTTTGGTGATCCTGCACAGCCCGAAGGGAGATGGATTGGGAGCCCTTGGTGGTCAAGCCCAAATGTTTACCAGTACCAAGAGTGCCGAAATCACGCTAAATCGAGCGACTTGGACTTTGACGGTCCTATTTATGGGGCTCACAGTGATTTTGAGCGCCGGGTGGCTCACCCCAGTTGCTGGCTAGCGGCAATCTACCACAATAGTCATGGCCCATAAACAACAGTGCCTAGGATCGAATCGATCCTAGGCACTGTTGTTTATGGAATCACCAGTCCCCAGAAATGGCAGGAACGACAGCCCCTTCAGGGGTGATGGCAACTACCGCCAAGGTGCTTTGGGTATCTTGACGCTCAAACTGAACGACCTGAAGCCCTTTAGGGGTGGGCTCGACGGTGAGCAGATATTGCCCATCAGACCATTCAATTCCTGATATAGCCGTCGCCACTTAGGTTAAGACGTTACCACCTTGAGAACGTGCTCCATCGCATCTCTTAA
>JAQCKL010000450.1 GCA_027592485.1 Cyanobacteriota bacterium | reverse complement strand
ATAAACTAGAGCACCTCTATACCCAAGTTTTAGCGCCAGCTCAGGCCCCGTAGCGTTAAGCAAACAAGTATCCAGCCGTTTTAGAGAGATGGCATTACAGCCGATCTTTGAAATCTTCTAACACCTGCTTCAAGGCTCGCTCGCAGGTGCTGGGGATCAAATCTCGCAGGGGTATCGTATTGCGTCCGCCCCCCAAGGGCACAGCCAGCCCTCGTAAAACCGCCGTGATCTCAGCATCCGCGATCTGATCGTTTTCCACCAACGGATAGAGCTGCTCCGCCAATTGGGTATGGAGATTGGCGTCATTGAGATACAGATGCCACCTGGCTACATCAATGTAAACGGCTTCACCGATGTCTGCGGCCAATGCCTCTAGGGTTTCTGTGGGGATAGACATTAGCTACTCTCCTGGGATGTCGTCTGGGATGTAGGTGCCGGAGTAGTCCGCGATCGCAAACACGTACAACCCATGGGCCACCAATGGCACGAGCCAGACGCCCGTCACCATCGCCACCCAAGGGACTGCGGTCGGGTTGATTTGGTGGGTAAACCAAAGGCTAGAGTTGACGGCCCCAAAGAGCGCTACATGAACGGCAAAGTTAATGCGATCGCCCACGCGGCGAAAGGCGGGGTCACGGCGATCAGGCTTACGGGGCCAACGGGGTGGCATAACAGGCTGTCCAGCTACGGTATCTTGATTGATTCTTTAATTGTAAAGGGCCATTGCGTCCTTTGACCGGCCCATCTACCCTTCACCCCGCCATTCCCCCACCCCATCACCCTAGCTCTCCCCCAACGCTTGCACCCCATAGTCCCCCGACTTGCCGCCCGTCTTTTTCAAAAGTCGAATCGGCCCAATGGTCATGGATTTTTCGAGGGCTTTGGCCATGTCATAGAGGGTCAGGGCCGCTACGGACACGGCGGTGAGGGCCTCCATTTCGACACCGGTTTCGGCTTTGGTGCGGACGGTGGCTTGGATCTGGTAACCGGGCAAGGTGGGATCCGGCTGGATCTCCACGGTGATTTTCTGAAGGGGCAAGGGGTGGCACAGGGGAATTAAGTTAGCCGTTTGCTTGGCGGCCATAATGCCAGCCAGGCGGGCGGTCCCGAGCACATCCCCCTTGGGGGCATTCCCCGCTTCAATACAGTCCAAAGTGGTGGACTGCATGGTGATTGCTCCCACCGCGATCGCTTCCCGCACGGTTGCCGCTTTGGTAGACACATCCACCATTTGGGCTTCCCCTTGGGAATCAAGGTGAGTTAGGGGTTGGGCGTTAGACATGATTCCACGATGACGGGTCATAAAAGGCCAATATTAGCGGTGCAGACGTGCTACTATGAATAGCCGATAAGGGCGTGTAGCTCAGTGGACTAGAGCACGTGGCTACGGACCACGGTGTCGGGGGTTCGAATCCCTCCTCGCCCGTTTGATCACTCGATCTTAAAAACCGGTTCTTGCTTCGGCAGGAACCGGTTTTTTGTTCAACAACGCCGAAAAATCGATGGCTTAGGCGGGTGGCTGTTCTACGGCGTACACATCCCGACCATGGCTCAGGGAAAATTGCAAAGAGGTGATCAGGCTCTGACTGGAGGTGGTGACGAAAATCAGCAGGGCCAGGCTCGTCATCACGCCAGCTAGCCCAAAGCTGTCGCGATAGCTGAACCCATCGGCAAAGGTGCCAAAGAGCGGTCCGGCCATGGCAATCCCCAGGTCAAACCCCACCATCACCAGACCAAAGACCTTGCCCCGCTCATTGGGTCGGGCGCGATCGCCCATCAGCGCTGCCATCATCGGAATTAAGGTGCCCCCCGCACAACCCTGGAGGAATCCGGCTAGCAGGAACATCGCAGCCGTATGGGCCTGCCAGAACATGCCCATGGCCAGGGTGTAGAGCCCTAACCCTAACGTGATAAACCGACCCCGACCATGGGTGTCGGAGGCCCGCCCCACCAACAGTCGAATCCCAAAACTGGCGATCGCGGAAGCGGTATAAATCAGCCCCACATTCAGATCAAGGCCAGTTTCGCGCACAAACAGCGGAGCAAAGGTGCTGAGGGTGCCAAAGGCCAGCCCTACCAGCATCAAAATCACCGCCGGAATCCGGACCCTGGGGGTGAGGAGCAACCGCCAAAAAATCGGCTTAGCCTGGTGAGGCGATCGCTCGGTGGCCGGGCGATAGGGTTCCTGGATTTGGCTGATAAAGCCTAAGCCGACGAACCCCAAGATCCCCATCACCAAAAAGGCCACCACGAAGTTTGACCACACCAGCAAATAGCCCCCTAAGGCCGGACCTAGCGCCATGCCAATCGGGTTGACCAGGCTCATGTAGCCAATCAGCTCCCCCCGTTGGCCAGGGGGAGAGATGTCGATTACTAAGGCGCTATAGGCCACCACAAAGGCAGCAATGCTGAGGCCATGGAAGGCCCGAAAGACCATCAGCAGAATCAGCACTCCATTGAAGACAAAGGTGCGATCGCCCCAAGTCCATTGCCAAGTCAGGGGAGGCAGCGCTGTGGCTAAAAGGTATAGGAATGGGGCGATCGCAATGGCCGCCATGCCGATCATTAGCACCAGCTTGCGGACTCGCTCGTCGGCGAGGCGAGACAGTCGGGGCCGAGCTACGAGCAAGCCAATGGCAAAGGAAGCCATCACCACCCCAATTTGTTGGCCAGTGGCCCCTAAGGTTTCAATAAACAGGGGCAAGGTGGGCAGTAGTCCCGCTAAACCGGCCCAAAAACAAAGCCCCGCACTGGCTAGGATCCAAAGATTACGGCGGAGTTCAGGGCTGAAGGTCGCGAAAACTTTCACAGAGATATCCTTCGTTGGGTGGGTGAGTCATCCTTCAATGTTAATAAGTGTTGCACTATCTATGGGATTCCCAGTCGCGCCATGATTGCTTTGGAGCGCTCGGCAACGTTTGACTCGACGGGGCAGTATCGCTACCGTCTGGGCCGCCGTTGGGATCCCCAATGCCCGGCGCTCACCTTTGTGATGCTCAATCCCAGCCAGGCCGACCATCGTCAGGAAGATCCGACCCTGCGCCGCTGTATCGGGCTGGCCCAAGGCTGGGGATATGGTGCCCTGACGGTGGTGAATTTATTTGCGTTCTGCAGCAGTCAGCCCCAGGCATTGCAGCGGATTGCGGATCCCATTGGTCCTGAGAATGATCGCTATCTCCTAGCCGCTTGCGCGGATGTCCCAACGATTGTCTTGGCCTGGGGCAATGGCGGTAGCCTCTATGGGCGCGATCACGCCGTGTTGGCCTTGTTGGCGCGTTATCGCGATCGCTGCCATTGCCTGGGGTTGAATCAAACCGGACAGCCCCGCCACCCCTTATATGTGCGGCGAGGCACCCAGTTAGCACCTTATCCAAAGGAAGCAGTAGGCTAGAAGTAGCGTTTCCAAGCGATGGGCCAAGGTGACGCTGGGCTGATTACCAGGGACAAGACCATGGCAAATGACACAAAGACCGCTGAGATTCCAGTGGATAGGAATTTGGGCGAATTGTCCTTTCAACGTATTGCCCAGGCTTTTTTGGGGTCTGGCGTTGCCAGCACCATGGCAATTGTGATGTATCGCATCTTGAATTCGATCGCCCTCACCTTTGCCACAAAGCCGGTCACCTCCGACAACACCACGGTGATCAACCTGTCGGCAGCGGTACGCACCCTAGTGATGGGTGTCTTCGCTTTGGGAACAGGGGTGTTTGGGATTGCGGCGATGGGGTTGATGCCGTCGTCGTCGCAAATGCTGTTTTATCGCCTCACCGGGAAGGGTAAACCGGCGTCGGTATCGGAGTAGGGAGAGCGTGGGGGAGCCAGGGGGCCAGCGCTATATGTTAGGGCTGATGGCCGATCGCAAAGATTGCTGGGCTTAGCGATCGCCCCAGCCGAGAACTCGATATTCTCAAAGCAGCATTCCGGCCTGCTCCCACCGACAACTCGCCATGGCTTTTGATATCTCCCTGCTGAGCAAGCTCGATGATGATGACGCTGAGCCGCTGTCAGTAATACCTCGATGATGATGGCTGGTTTTGATTGCGTTAGCGCAGCGCGACCCACATCCGAAGCATCAGGCGAAACCAGTGGAATAGCTATACATCACCCCTACAGGCTGAACAAGAGAGCGATTGCCCCAGGGGTGAGTAGAGAACTAGGTGATATTAATCACACCCCAATGGAAGACAGGATATCTTCATCAGAGCTTCATATATCCCTTGGATTATTTTGCGTAGAACACTGGGGAAAATAAGGTGAAGAAAAAAAGGGGTGATATCTATCACCCGTAAGTGTCCCAGGGTCTATCCAGGCTTAATAGCTAGGATCGTGGTTGATGGAACATCTGCATC
>JAQCKL010000449.1 GCA_027592485.1 Cyanobacteriota bacterium | reverse complement strand
TTAAGAGATGCGATGGAGCACGTTCTCAAGGTGGTAACGTCTTAACCTAAGTGGCGACGGCTATAGATCCTTTCCCAGCCAGAGACTGGGAAAAATAAAATGCCGTTCGCGACAACCGCTGTAGGGGCACCACTTGCGGGTGCCCTCGATCGCCAGTAACCGATTTTGGATAACACGGATGGGGAAGCGGGTTGGTTGAGGGGCCTCAGCGGAGAGTGGGCACAAGACACCTCTACAGCGGGTCAATTCTGACCTGGAAATCCCCTTAAACCTCGTTTACCTTGAAACCCGAAGTTCCCCTCACCCCCACCCTCTCCCGGAAGGCGAGGGGAGAGAGAAAAACTACAGTTCTCAACGTGGACTTGGTTTATTTGCCGATACAGAATCGGCTAAAGATTTCATCCAACATCGATTCCGTCACCTCATCCCCCGTGATTTCTCCCAAATCATGGATGGCGATGCGTAAATCAATCGTCCAGAAATCGAGGGGGAGCTGATCGCTGATGGTGCGCTGCACCTGCTCTAGGGCCGTGCGGGCTCGGATCAAGGCGGCGGCCTGGCGGCGATTAACGGTGACCTCAAGGTCAGCCGCCGCCAAGTTGTCCCCATGGACGATCGCTAAGATCGCCTGCTCCAAAGCCTCAATCCCCTGATGTTGGGCCGCAGCGGTGTACACCACCGGGGCCTTAATTTCGGGCAAGGCGACTGGTTGCGGATCCTCAAGCAGATCCACCTTGTTGACCACCAGGATTAACGGGCGATGGTGGACCCACTCATACAGGGTTTGATCCGCTGCGGTCCAACCCGCATTCGCCTCCAGGGTGAGGAGAACTAAGTCAGCCGCTGCCACCGCCGCACGGGAACGCTCAATCCCGATTTGCTCCACCTGGTTGCTGGTATCCCGAATGCCCGCTGTATCCAGGACCTGGATGGGAATCCCACCCACCACCAGCTGCGATTCCACCACATCGCGGGTGGTACCGGGTAAATCGGTGACGATCGCCCGATCGCTCCGACTCCAAGCATTCAACAAACTCGACTTGCCAACATTGGGGCGTCCGACAATTGCCACCTTGAGCCCAGAGCGCAACAGCTCCCCCTGATGGGCGGTCCCTAAGATGTGCCGGATGGTTTGCAGAATCTGGTCGAGCTGCTGGCCAATCACCGGCTCATTTAATGGGGGCAAATCATCGGCAAAATCGATGTGGGCCTCGACCTCAGCCAAGATATCCAAACAGTCGGAGCGCAACTGCCGAATCGACTGGGTGAGTTTACCCTGTACCCCCCCCAGGGCCGCTTGGGCCGCTTGGCGAGACTGGGCGCTGACCAAATCGACAATGCTCTCCGCCTGGGTCAAATCCAACCGTCCATTCAGAAAGGCCCGGAGGGTAAATTCCCCCGGTTGGGCCAACCGTGCCCCTTGGGCCAGACAACAGTGCAACACCTGCTGGACGGCCATGATCCCCCCATGGCAATGGAATTCCACCACGTCCTCACGGGTGTAGGAGCGGGGGGCAAACATCAGCAGGAGTAAGGCTTCGTCTAGGATCTTCTGGGTTTGGGGATCACAGATATGGCCATAGAGGATGCGGTGGCTGTCCCAGGGTTGGGACCCCGGTGCCTGGAATAGGCTGCGGGCAATGGCGATCGCCGTTGCCCCCGACAGTCGCACAATCCCCACACTGCCCTGGGCGGGCACAATAGCGGTGGCGATCGCCGCGATGGTTTCACCTTGAGAAAGCATCAAACCCATAGGTTAGTGTGACAAAATTCAGGACAGTGGGGGGATCGCCCACTATTAATTACTTTCACCCAGGCCGTTCCCGGAATGACCTAGATACAATAGAAACTTAAAGCGTCTCTAGCGTAACTTGTCTTAATCTCCTACTCCCTTTGCTGTGGTGCCCCCATTGCCCTCCTCTAAGCCCTTAGAGCCCTCCGCCTCGTCCGCTGCAGCAGTCCCCCGCTCCCATTCTTGGGTTGAACGGTGGCGACGCCGATTTCGATATCTCTATCTCAGATTTCTGCGCCTGCGAGCCCACCCCACCGAGTTGGCTCGGGGCTTGGCGGTTGGGGTATTTGCGGGGCTATTTCCCCTCTTCGGCCTCCAGACGATCATCGGCATCGTACTGGCCTCGGTAGTGCGGGGCAACAAGCTGATGGCCGCAGCGGGCACCTGGGTGAGCAATCCGTTCACCTACGTCCCCATTTACACCTTTAACTATCAGGTCGGGCGCTGGCTCCTAGGCCGCCATGATAGTCAGCCATTTACGGATGTGGAATCCCTCAAGACCCTTTTAGAAACCGGGGCCGATGTGACCGGTGCCCTATTCCTGGGCTGCTGTGTCGTAGGGATCCTTTGCAGTGCCCTGAGCTATGCAATCGGGTTACCGATCATCCGCCATCTCCGCCACCGTTATCGTCAGCTCCACCGCGATCGCCCCCTCTAGGGGAGTTATTTTTCCACCCGAATGGCATACCACTGCAGGGTTTGACCCGGTTGGAGGGGCAACTCGCAGCTTTGGTCCCGTAGGTAAGTGGCCTGGGCCTCCACCGTGGCAAACTTAGCCACATCCCGAGGCAAGTCGCCAGGGTAATCTGTCAAGGTGGTCTTCAAATAATCCAGCAGTTCTGCGGGGGTGAGAATGGTCTCCTCTTGCCCTGGAGCCAGGAGCACAAACATCTCCTCCTGGTACATCAATGCATCGGCCATAGTTATGAATTCCTTCCTGGCATAAACCACATTCAACTTGCCAACTTGAGTTTTCACCGTGGGGCGAACTACGGGTTTGGATGTGGCCAAGGTTTAGTTCACTATAGCTGGGGTCAGAAAGCCTCCGGCACCCTTCACAGGGAAACGTTTTTATCCCTAGGCTTACTGGCCGATCGGGGGCGTCATCAATGACGGGTGGAACGCTGACAGGGTGAACGCGATCGCCCCTGCCCCATCAACCATGGCTCTGCCGCTTATACACAAGTAACCGGCTAAGTAGATTAATGGGTTTGATCCCCCCAACCCCCCTTTTTAAGGGGGGCATTACAGTTTCAGTGTTGAGATAGCCCCCTTTTTTGTGGCGTAGCCTGCCCGCAGGGCGTAGGGGCGGCGACAGCGGGGGATTAACCCAGTTTACTGAGATCAGAGATGTGTATAAGCAGTAGCAACCATGGCTAGGGGCTGCAACCGCTCAGCCACAAGGATCCTGTCTTTAATGGATAACAGCCCCTAGCATAGAGATTGATCGCACCACTGTAGGAGGTTCATGGGGGAACCCACACCGTCCCTTCATCCGCTTCGCGCCATCCAAGCTTGGTTACCGAGTCTCCGACGGGAAATTTGGATTTTAGCCGCAGGGCAGTTGCTGCTGTTTATTGGCCAGGGCTTCACCCTGGTGTACGCCTCGATTTACTTTGTGAATCAACTGGGCTTCTCCCCCACCCAAGTGGGCATTGCCCTGGGGGGAGCGGGGCTCTCGGGGATGGTGGGTCGATTTATCGCCGGGAATGCGGTGGATTCCCAATGGTTGGGACGGCGGCGCACCCTGTTAATTGCGGCGGTGATCTCAGCCCTGGCCTGCTTTTGTCTGGCCTTTGCCGAGACCTTTGCGGTGCTACTGGCGGGCAATCTGTTGCTGGGGCTGGGGATTAGCCTCTATTGGCCCGCCACCCTGGCGGTGACGGCAGATTTGACCACCCTCGAAAATCGGGCCGAAGCCTTTGCCCTCACCCAACTGTCGAACAACTTGGGGTTGGGGCTGGGGGCGCTGCTGGCGGGGCAATACATCGCCCGCTCCGGCAGCTACCCGGTGCTGTTTATTTGCAAGGGCGTGACCTATCTGGTGTTTGGTTGGGTGATCTACTGGGCGATCGCTGAAACCCAACCCGCCCGCACCGAATCCACCCCCCTGTTCCAGAGCTGGGGCCAAGCCTTGGGCGATCGCCCCTTTGTAATCTTCCTGGTGGCCAACGTCTTTTTTGCGGTGTATGGGGCGCAGCTCAGCAGCAGCTTGCCCCTCTACCTGGCTAACTTTGTGCCGGGGGGCAACACAACCACTGGTTTCTCAGAGATGTGGATCAGCTATTTCTTCTTCTGGCACGCCCTGCTGAAAATCACCCTGCAATTGCCCATTACCCGATGGTTGAAACCCATTGGCTATAGCAGTTTATTGCTGGTGGCCCTGGGGCTTTGGGCGGCGGCATTTGGGCTGATTTGGGCAACGGGGCTGATCTCAGCCCATGCCTTGGTGCCAGCGGTGGGGGCGTTTTCCTTGGTGGCGATCGCGGAGGTGATCTATAGCCGTCGCCACTTAGGTTAAGACGTTACCACCTTGAGAACGTGCTCCATCGCATCTCTTAA
>JAQCKL010000448.1 GCA_027592485.1 Cyanobacteriota bacterium | reverse complement strand
CCGCCACAACATCCCCCTCTACAGCCTTGAAAACGCCTTTGATCTGAACGAGTTTCAGGCGTGGCAACAACGCTGGCAAAAGTTGGCCCCCGACCTCCCGGAAACCGCCGCTGTCGCTGAACTCAAAATCGATGGCTCAGCCCTAGCCCTCACCTATGAAAACGGCATCCTGACTCGGGGGATGACGCGCGGCGATGGCACCACCGGCGAAGACATCACTCAGAATGTCAAAACCATTCGCACCCTGCCCTTGCGGCTACAGGTGGAGTCGCCACCGCCCGTGGTGGAGGTGCGGGGGGAGGCCTTTTTGCCCTTGGATGAGTTTGAGCGCATTAACCAACAGCGTTTGGAAGCGGATGAAGCCGCCTTTGCCAACCCCCGAAATGCCGCTGCCGGAACCCTGCGGCAGTTGGATTCTCGGATCGTGGCCGATCGCCGCCTCGCTTTTTTTGCCTATACCCTGCTGATCCCTGGGGCCGATGGCAGTCCTAGCCTTTTGCAACCCCCGAGCCAATGGCAAGCCCTAGAACAACTGGAGCAATGGGGGTTTAAGGTGAACCCCCACCGGCAGCGGTGCCAAACGGCCCAGGAGGTGGGCGATTTTTACGAGGCTTGGTCTACCCAGCGATTAACCCTGCCCTACATGACCGATGGGGTGGTGGTGAAGCTGGATGACTTGGCCCTACAACAGCGGCTGGGATTCACCCAAAAGGCTCCCCGCTGGGCGATCGCCCTCAAATACCCCGCCGAGGAGGTGCCGACCACAGTTCTAGAGATCACAGCCCAGGTGGGTCGTACCGGAGCCGTGACACCGGTGGCTAATCTGCAGCCGGTGCAATTGGCGGGGACAACGGTGGCACGGGCGACTTTGCACAACAGCGATCGCATCGCCGAGTTAGACCTGCACATCGGCGATACGGTGATTGTCCGCAAGGCCGGGGAGATTATCCCTGAGGTGGTGAAGGTACTGCCGGAGTTGCGTCCAGCGGGGGCACAGCCCTACCACCTGCCCAGCCACTGCCCCGAATGTGGGGAAGCCCTAGTGAAGCCAGAAGATGAAGCCGCCACCCGCTGTATCAACATCTCTTGCCCAGCGATCGTGCGAGGGGCGCTGATCCATTGGGCCAGTCGCAATGCCTTAGACATCAATGGGGTAGGGCAAAAATGGGTGGAGCAGTGGGTTGCCCAGGACCTGGTCACGTCCATCGCCGATCTGTATGGGCTCACGGTGGAGACCTTACTGCCCCTAGAGCGGATGGGAGCACAACTGGCGGAAAAATTGGTGGCGGCGATTCAGGCGTCTAAGCAGCAGCCCTGGGCGCGGGTGCTGTATGGCTTGGGTATTCGCCATGTGGGCAGCGTCAATGCCAAGGTACTGAGCCAGAGTTTCCCCACGGTGGAAAAACTGGCGGCGGCAGAGCCGGAAGCGATCTCGGCGGTCTATGGCATTGGTCCTGAAATTGCCCAATCGGTCCATGACTGGTTTCAGGTGTCGGCCCATCAAGACTTGATTGAGCGGTTGCGGGTAGCAGGCCTATGTCTAGAGGGGCCGGACACAGACCAAGCCCTGACAGCAGCCCTACCCTTAGCGGGTAAAACCTTTGTGATTACTGGCACCCTACCCACCATGGGCCGCAACGAGGCCAAGCAGTTGATTGAGCAAGCGGGGGGGAAGGTCACGGGCTCGGTGAGTGCCAAGACCCATTACCTCGTAGCCGGAGCGTCAGCGGGCTCGAAGCTAACCAAGGCGGAAAAGCTGGAAATTCCCGTATTGTCAGAGGCGGCGCTACAGCAGTTGCTGGGTCAAAAAGAATAAGGAAACCGCTACTTAACAAGTTTCTTAGCCCTAAATCATATCAGGTCGAGGGTGATTCACAATGTAACGTTCTTTAAAGATTTCCCGAGAGGATTATGCTAACTTGCCCTAGGTAAGGGCCTCAAGTCCTTTGCACGGTTGCGCGTAAGCCTCTCAGGAATTTGTAATGACAAAGACGACTTCGGCAGTCAAGGCTTTTATTGAAACCTACGACAGCAAGCCTTTAACCTATCAAGACCTGACTGATGCGGTTGAAATCATCTGCTGTAGTACCCCATTTCGGGATTTGTTGCTGGCCTTAATCGACACCAAAGCCTTTTCCGAAGAACTGGGACAGACGTTTGCATTAGCGGGAGCCATCCAAGGCTTGTCCGCCTGTCGCCAATTACGTAGCAGCCTCAATACCTCAATCAGTCGCTTCTTTGGCCTGTTAGCCGAGCTGGTTTCTGCCTTTGACATGGCTGCTGGCCTTGAATGGTCTGCCTTTGCCGATCGCATTCATCAGTCTGCATTAGGTCAGAAAAAACTGCTGGTGGTGCTCTCTAGCGGCCAGGATGGTGCATTTTATGAGGCCTTGGCCGCCCAGCTCGTGGTCAAGGATCCCCATGCCATCTACCCCACCTCCAGCTATCGCGAAAGTCAGGCCCATGTGGTCAGCACCGAGGATGACCAGACCATTGAAGCGGTGATGACCTCTCGCACCTTTACCTCGATTAAGGTGCTAGAAAATTCCCTGGATCCTCAGCAAACCGTCCTCAGGGATATGTATATCTCCCTCGGTCGCTGCGTTTGCTTGGTGGATCAAAATGTCGAGCGCTACTACGGCGAACAGATCGAACGGTATTTCTTCCACCATGGCATTCACCTCGACAAGCTGGTTTACCGCGCCATGGAAGTGGATAAGGGCATCGGCACTGTGGAGCGGATGCTGGGGGACTTTAAGCAACTCGGAGTATCTCGCAACGAGCCCGTGCTGATTGTGGGCGGCGGCGTACTTACCGATACCGGCGGTTTGGCCTGCGCCCTATATCACCGCAACACCCCCTATGTGATGCTCTCCACCTCAATTGTGGCAGGTATTGATGCCGGCCCTTCTCCCCGCACCTGCTGCGATGGCTTTGGGTACAAGAACCTGTTTGGAGCCTACCATGCTCCGATTCTGTCCCTCACCGATCGCTCGTTCTTTAAGACCTTGCGGGAGGGCTGGCTCCGCCATGGCATCGCCGAAATCATCAAAATGGCCACGGTCAAAAATGTCGAGCTATTTGAATATTTAGAGCAAGCCGGTCCCGAGCTGATCTCCACTCGGTTTGGCACCCTCGATTGTGAGCCAGGGGCACCGATCAGCGCGCTGTCCCAGAAAATTTTGGGGGCGGCCCTACGCAGCTATGTGGAGGCAGAATACGACAACCTCTACGAAACCCACCAATGTCGTCCCCATGCCTACGGCCATACCTGGTCCCCTGGCTTCGAGATTGAAGCGGGGTTACTGCACGGCCATGCGGTGGCGATCGGCATGGGTTTTGGGGCCTATCTCAGCTACCGCACCGGCTGGATTACCAACGACGCTTTCCATCGCATTCTGCGCTTAATCAGCGCCTTTGGCCTCAGCCTCTGGAACGATGTGCTGCTCAATCGGTCAACCCTTTGGGCCGCCCAGGAGAAAATTGTCCAGAAGCGGGGGGGTAACTTAGTCGCGCCACTGCCTAAGGGAGAAATTGGCCAATGTGGCTATCTCAATACCCTGACCAAAGCAGCGCTCTACGAAGCCATTGAAACCTATCAGCAGATTTGTGCCGACTATCCCAGAAATGGGGTGGGCATCGAGCCTCTCTGTAGTGATGTGGGCTTAGAAGATCCCTCAACGGTGGGTCATCATGCCACGGTCGGGACCGAGCCCGAAGACGTTTTGACCACTCTGTAGGCCTCATTCATGTCATCTATATTCGATATTGTCATTCCCCTTTACCGTTGCCGTTGGAATACCCAAGCGGTGCTCGAAGGGTTGACCACCCACTACGATCCACGAACCATTCATATCATTACCCCCGATCCGGAGGGGCGATCGCTGCGGGAAAAAGCCCACCATTGGCAAGTGGCCCCCATCCATGTCCATGCAGAGGAGTCCTTTTTTGAAAAGCAAACGGGGCTCACCAAGGACAACATTTGCGCCGAACTCGACCTCGGGAAATCGCTCTACACACCGGGCTGGTTTTACCAGCAGCTCTTGAAACTGGGTGCCCCCGAGGGCATCAAGGACTTAAGTGAATGGTATGTGGTATGGGATAGCGATTTACTCCCAGTTGAGACCTGGCCGCTGATCCAGGCAGGGCCATCAGGAATTGAGCATCCCTTTGCCCTGCTGCAGCACAACCAGTGGGGGAACAGCCAGATTGTCTCCACCTGGGCCAATTGGATCCAGACCGTGTTGGAGGTAGAACCCCTCACCGATGCGGAGGGCACGTTCATTCCCCACCACATGTGGTTTAAGCAAGACCATTTGCGCGCTTTGAAACAGCAAATTGGGGCCTATTTCCAGTCC
>JAQCKL010000447.1 GCA_027592485.1 Cyanobacteriota bacterium | reverse complement strand
GTTCTCAAGGTGGTAACGTCTTAACCTAAGTGGCGACGGCTATAGCGTGGTGTCGAGGGGACGAGACCCACGGGTGAAGTTCGGGCCGTGGGTCGCACTGCGTTTGACCCACGCTACGGTGCTGTTGTGGGTGATCCGACAAAAATCAGGGGCCTGAAGCACCCCAAAATCGGCAAAAAATTTCGACGCGCTGCGCGCGTAGGGAAAACGTTAAGAAACGTAACGAGCAAGGGCAAGAGTGGAAGAGGGTAAAGGGCTAGGAAGCCCTGGGGGCGGAACAACACACCCGAAAACCGATGTCGTAGGTACGGCCGTCGGCAATGCTGTGGTAGCGGCACGCAGAGCGGCAAAGCCTCGGAACGGCGTCCCAGGAGCCGCCACGGATAATCCGATAATCATCATCCCCACCATCTGTCCAGGGGCTACCGTCAGTGGGAGCCTTCCCAAAAAAGCCACCGTAGTCTTTATGCCAAAGGTCTAAACACCATTCCCAAACATTGCCGTGCAGATCGTAGAGACCAAAGCCATTGGGCGGAAAGCTACCAACAGCTGTCGTTTCCTGCCGGTAAATCCCCTTTGCTCCTTGCCCATAATTGCCCGGCACCGGCTGCGCTTTCACCATGCGATCTATCCCGCAATAATTCGCTAGGTCGGTGGTGATGGTGGGGCCAAAGTGAAATGGGGTAGTGGTACCGGCACGACAGGCGTATTCCCACTCCGCCTCGCTGGGTAGACGATAGATATACCCAGCGTGTTCTGACAAACGGGCACAAAATTCCACCGCCTCATCCCAAGAGACTTGCTCAACCGGGCGGTCATCTCCTTTGAAATGGGCCGGATCAGGATCTAGCTCCGCTTTGACTCGTGGCAAGCGGGCCACTGCTCGCCACTGGGCTTGGGTAACGGCATATTTCCCCATCCAAAAGCGGGGCACTGAGACGCGATGTTGCGGCCCCTCCACATTGGTCAAACTCTTGTTAAAGAGCTGGTAAATGTCTCGCCCTTCTTCTGTTTCTGGCGACCCCATCGTGAATTCCCCACCGGGAATTTTCACCGTATCCAGGGGGATATTCCCCGGCAGCATGACTCGGTGATATTCCGCCGTTGCTGACTTGCGGCGGTTAACCGTGCCCCTGACATCTACCGTCACCCCCTCAAAATCAAAGGTGGGGCGGGTTGGCTTGGGCGGAGTTGGGGTCGTTGCGGCCCGACTGGCAACCTCAGCAACCGGGAGCGTCTCACTCACCGGCCTCGTTTGTGCGGCTTGCCGCAGGGCAATACGTTCAATCCCCTCAATCGCATCCGGATCAGCGGGAGACACCGCTAAAATCCGAATCCACAGTTGACGGGCCAACGTTCTGTCCCCTTTGACCTCCGCCTGACTGGCGTCATATTTCAGTTCTCTTAAATCGGCCAGAGTCGCCTTTTTAGGCAAAAGAATTAGATGATTTTTGGTGGATGGCTCCACAAAGCTAGACGGTGTTTGCTTGGGCTTACCGTGCAGCGCATTCAACCTGGGCAAATTCAACGAGATGTGCCGATAAAGCCGTTCCACCGTGGCACAGTTCCCGGCCCCTTGCAGCCTCAACCCTTCCAGCAAGGTATGGGTAAAAGCCCCTTGCTGCAGCGCTTCAATTTCCCAAGACCGCTCCTTAGGACTACAGGAGAAAAAGGTCACCACCCCGTTCTGAGCGGTGCCAATACCTTCCCCACTGCGACCCAGATTGCGGCAAGCATCAATCAGCAAAATGATATTGTCGGCCCCGCTGCCCCGTAACCGTTCGGTCACATAGTTGAGGGAAATCGCCGTATCATCCACATCACCAGGGTCCGCATCGCTGGGCATCAAATAGTCCCGTTCTTGATGGCGAATGCCGTGCCCCGCAAAGAAAAACCAGAGGTTATCTCCTGGCTTCAGAAAAGGCTGGTCGAACCGCACCCGCAAAAAACGCCGCAGGGTACCGTAGGTGGGTTTAGACGACATTGACACCCCACCCGCAGCCGGAATGGGCGGGGCATCGGGGGCAAAGTGATACGTCGTCTCACCCAACTCCTTATCAGTCTGCAATTCCGACTGGAAAAAGTCGCGCATGGACTCAGCATCCCGCTGGGCAAACGCCAGCGGTTGCAAGTTGTCGTATTGGTTAATGCCGATCGTGATGGCCCAGTTTCTTCCCATCAGGCAGTAGCTCAATCCTTGCGGGTAAAGGTCATGGTAATCGCGCCGGTATTGGCCAGACTCGCGCCGGTCCCCAAAAGGCTGACTTCCCCAGAGCCATTGATTTCTACCGATAACTCCACCTCGCTGAGCCGCATCCCCTGCTTTTGCTCCGCTTCTTCAAAAAGGGCTTCCAGGGTGGCGATCATGCCGCTCATTTGCGACTTCAGCAGCTTGGCATCCACCGGCACCCGCTTGAGTTGCTTCTTGCCCACCGTGACCGGCTCCGGATCATGAAAGGTAGGGCCAACATCTTCACTAGCCCGCCCGCCAGTCGCCGCTTCAGCCGTCACGATATAGATCTGCTCGTCCGCCATCTTGCCCACCGCTGCAACGCATCCATATTAGCCGCAGGTCAAGAAACCCGACAGTGACAGAGGCTTGCTGGGGTTCCACTGACGCGATCTGCACCCAACACAGAGCCGATGGTCACCCTCATGGGCCGCAATCCGATCCGGTCATCACCCCATGCTGTCAAATTTGTCTTGAGGCCTGAAACCCCGTCAATTGGTCCTCTGCAAAATCCCAAAATACGTCTGATTCACCACCAGATTCCAAAACAAGCTGCTGACCAGTTGTAACCCGCCCGATCGCTTCACAAGCCAACCCCCGCCCTCGAAATCGCCCCTGCAACGCCCCCAAATTCTCCGGCGACAGGCTCAGCAAAAAACCATAGCTGGGGAAGCTCAGCAGCCATTGCTCCAAAGGTACCTGATCCGGTCGGGGGATGGCATCAATATTGAGTACCGCCCCACAACCCGAGGTTTCCAACAGCATCAGCGTGGTGCCAATAATTCCCCCCATGCTGACATCTTTCCCCGCCTTGCACAGACCCGCTTCAGCCACTTCCGGCAGCAGCGCCAAATTGCCCTGCAATACCGCCGGGTCTTTCATTGTGGCGGCATCCCAAAACGGGTACTTGGGGTGCGATCGCCCCTCTAAATCCGTCACCAGCACCAATGCATCCCCTGGCTGGGCGTCAAAGCTGGTAATCAGACGGGACGCCCGCCCCAAAATCGCCACCGACAAGGCCCCATAGGGGCTGTGGCAATTGGTGTGCCCCCCCACAATCGGTACATTAAAAGCTTTGGAAGCGGCAATCATCCCCTCCCAGATGGGCTGGGCGTCTGCTTCTGTCTCGCTCCAGATTGCATCGACCACCGCGATCGCTCGCCCCCCCATGGCATAGATGTCGCTGACATTCACCAACACCCCACACCACCCCGCAAACCAGGGGTCTGTTTTCACCAGGGTGGGCCAGATGCCCTCGGCGGCTAGGAGCAAATAGTCGTCACCATCGGGGATGGCGGCACAGTCATCCCCCAGCCAAATCGGCGCTTGGGTCACCCCATGGGGCACATAGCGGCCCAGGTGGGTGGCGGCGGTCTGGATATCTCGCTTGTGCAAGATACCCAGGGCCTGCCGGAGTTCGGTGACCAAACTGGCCAGCATTAAGATGCCTGTCGTGCGGGCTGCACCAATGCCGGTCGCATCTCAGTGCCAGGGGGATAAAAGTTGAGATCCGCTTCCATCAGGTGATGGGGCCGATCGCACACGGCAATTTCTTCCAGGGATTCCCAATGCTGCCGTTTAAAGAAGCGCACGTTTTGCAGTTGCACCGTGGCTAAGAAGCGATCGCACCCCCAGGTATTGGCGGTGGTCACGGCCTTGTGGATCAACCCCTTGCCGATGCGACCCACCCGCCGATAGCGGGGATGCACCCCCAGGCGACCGCCATACCAAAAGCGATCTTCAGATTCGTAGATGCGCACCACCCCCACCACTTGGCGACCGGCAATCACGTCATGCTCTACGGCAATAATCGGATAGGCGGTGTCGTCAATGTCGTCAATATCATCCCCGGTAAAGAGGCCCTGCTCTTCGCAAAAGATGGCCTGGCGCAGGTTGAAATAGGCCCGCATCTCCCAGGGGGTTCGGGCGAGTTCAAAGCTATAGCGGCGTAACGACATGGGCACTCCTCCTAACTGACTATCAAAGTGTTTTTATGCCGGGGCTGACGCATTTTCAAATCTTGAGCTAACCGATTAGGTTGGGATCCCCCCTGCCCCCCTTGATAAGCTGCTGCTTATACAGATCTCTGCAAGTAGTGATAATGGGCGATCCCCCGCTGTCGCCGCCCCCTTATA
>JAQCKL010000446.1 GCA_027592485.1 Cyanobacteriota bacterium | reverse complement strand
GATGTGCTGACCGGGGTGGTTGTCGATGTCACCCTGCTGCTCACCCTATCGCGCTTATATGGTCTGCCCTTGACCCAACAGGGCGCTGTGAAGCTATTGCAGACCATGGCGCTCGAATTAGGGGGGCTGTCAGTGAGCGAGCTGTTGGTGACCTTTGGGCTGAGTTCACTCAAAGGCTTGCTAGGCATCGCTGCCCCCGCTACGGCAGGATTATCCTTGCCCCCTTACCTGGGGGTGGCGATCACCCAAGCCGCCGTCGCCGGTGTTGCCAGTTACGGTTTAGGGAAAGTCGCTAAGGCTTATTTTGCCAATGGTGCCAGTTGGGGTAGCCATGGCCCGAAATCGCTGGTGCAGGAGATTTTGAGCACTGTGGATGAGGACTCGATTTTGAATCGAGTTAAGGAAGAATTACTGGCCAAAATCAATCCCCTAGATCCCCCCGCACCCTCTCCGAATCCCCCTGGGTTTAGCAACGAAATGTGACAAGATGGGGACAGTAATGGTTATCCGAACGCATGGCTGCCCCAGAATCCCCTTCGATTCCTGCGTATCAAAAGCTCAAGGCTCTCCGTCCCCTACTCCTCAAATTCCATAAAGCGTTGCTCGAAGCGGAGCGCGATCGCTACGAGCGCATCCACGGCCCCATCGCCTCTAAGGGGGAGTTTTTCCAGCTTGTGATTGGTGACGACTGGTTTGGTTGGTTACGGCCCATCTCTAAGTTCATTGTGCAAATGGATGAGGTGCTGTGGGCGAAGGAACCGGTTTCCCCAAAGCAAATCTATGACCTATTAAATGAGGCCCGCTCCCTCGTTCCCCCGTCCGGAGAACAGAGCGATGGGGCCAGCCGCTATGGGCAAGCCATCCAGCAAAATGTGGAATTAGCCGGTATGCACAACGCCGTGGCGACGCTCCTTGGCAACACCCCTTTCGAGGGTGAGCCGTAAGGGGGTTGCCAGCCCGAACAACAGGGTGATTTTCCCGTTGCGCTCCTAGGGGGAGAGCAGAAAACAGTTTCGGTCAAGTCTGTGGGAGAAATCTCCTCAGGTCTTTGGTGGAGGAGCCTGTGCTTTACCAAAGACGCCATTCACTGATGCTGATGTTTCCCGAAAAGCACACGTCCACATCGGCCCCTGGATCTCGCTGACGTTGCCCATAGGCCCCCACATACTGGAACTGCCCTTCAACTACGGTGAATTCCGTCGGTAGGGGCTGGGTGCAGGCGGGGCATTCCACTAGGGTAGGTTCGGGATCATCCGGACTGACATGGGGTAAATTCACATTCCAAAAGCGCCCTAGCTGCGGAGACCCCTGCATGAGCTTGGCCAATACCTTGCTGGTCAGGCGAGTGGCCATCGCCCAATCAACGGGTTGACGGTTGCGAATGTATTGGGACAGGGCAATTCCGGGTACCCGCAGCAAGGTCGCCTCCCGCACCGCCGCGACTGTCCCAGAAACATGGACATCGGCCCCCAAATTGCCTCCGGCGTTAATGCCCGACAGGACCCAGCGCGCCTCTGGATAAAGGTAGCTCAGGGCCACCCGAGTGCAGTCAGCGGGGGTGCCCCCAATGGCATATTCCCCCAGGCTGCGATGATCAATGGCAATGGGGCCACCTCGGTTGATTTGATGGCTGCACCCTGACAGAGGCTGATCAGGAGCCACGATGGCGGTGGCTTGGTGCGGTAGCGCGGCGCGTAAGGCCCGAATGCCAGGGGCATCAATGCCGTCGTCGTTAGTGAGCACAATGGTCATAAACCCTAGGCCATTTCACCCGCGAAGACCCGTTGGGCCGGGCCGGTCATGTAGACCCGATTATCGGCAAGGGACCATTCAATGTGGAGGGGACCTCCCGGTAGTTCCACTGTGGCGCTGCGATCGCAGTGATTGGTCAAAACCCCAGCCACCAAGGCAGCGCAGGCACCGGTGCCACAGGCCAGGGTTGCCCCAGCCCCCCGTTCCCAAACCCGCATTTTTAAATAACTGCGGTCCACCACCTCGATAAATTCAGTATTGATCCGTTGGGGAAAGACCAGATGGTGTTCGAACTGTGGTCCCAGGCTAGCCAAGCCGATGGCAGCGACATCCTCGACAAATATGATGCAGTGGGGGTTGCCCATGCTGACGCAGGTGACGGCCCAGGTCTGATCGGCGACTTCCAGAGATTCATCCACCACCGTCTCCCCTGGGGTCGATAAGGTGGTGGGGATTTGGTCGGCGAGCAGCATGGGCTCTCCCATATCAACGGTGATTTGACCGTCAGCCCGGAGCTGGGGGGTGATGACTCCGGCCAAGGTCTGGATGGTGTAAGCCTTAGAGTCCCCAGGGGCTTGCCCCTCTGCGGTTTCAAGGGCCGCGATAAATTGGGCCAAACAACGGATGCCGTTGCCGCACATTTCCGGCTCCGAACCGTCAGAGTTAAAGATGCGCATGGTGTAATCACTGCCCGCTTGCCCTGGCAAAGCAAAAATTACCCCGTCGGCCCCGATCCCAAAGTTGCGATCGCACCACTGCACTGCCTGCTCTGGGGTGAGCAGTGGCTCTGACTGCTGGCGATTATCAATCAGGACAAAATCATTCCCTAAGCCGTGATACTTATCAAATGCGATCGCCATTTTGCCTCTTCAGTCCTGTCCTATCATCACTGATCAACCCTGGGAGCTGGGCCATCATCCACGCTCTAGATCGGATTGAAAGCGCTATCTTTAATCCTAGAACTTTACCTTGATCTACTTGTCCATCATTTAAGCGGTGTCCGATGAACAGGGTAAGTTAAAACCAGACTTTATCTAGATTGCCCTAGGGGGGCATCAGCGTCTATGACTTTAGAATTGGACACCGGGTTGCCCAGCACCAAATTGCTCCAGGGGGTTTTGCGGGACAAGCAAGCCGTTGAGGTCAAGCTGGTCACGGGGGATATCCTCAATGGCACCCTGCGTTGGCAAGATCCCAACTGCTTGTGTGTCGATACAGAGGGCCAGGTCACCCTGGTCTGGCGCAGTGCGATCGCCTATTTGAAAGTGAGCTAAAGGACAGCCCTTGACCAGAACCGTGACTCCCATGAAACAAACTGCGTCTATGTACCGGTTGACGGCTCTTAATCCCCTGTTGAGGCGACGGCAATGGTCCTGGCGAACGGTGGCTTTTATCGCTATCGCCATTGTTGCCACCCTCTTAGTGGCAATGCTGAACCCCCGTCAGGTCCTGGCCTACGATGTTGCCATTCAGCCTGCGAGTCCCCAGCAGGGAGACACGGTCTCGATCTTCGTCACGGCTAATGCGGGGGCAACCCAGGTTCCCACCGTCACCGTGAACGGGGAAATCTATCCGACCTTTGCGATCGGGGGCGATCGCTACCGCACCTTTGTCCCCAGCAGTCCCCTGCATAACCCAGGGCGGTATGTGATTCAGGTGACCGGGGCCGAGCCCCCCCGGAATCCGGCCTTTTGGTTAGATCGCCGGAGCTTCCAAGTCCAACGCATTACCTTGTCTGCCAGTGCTGCCGGGATTGAAGGCACCGATCACGAATTTGATCGGGTCCAAGCCTTTAAAGACACCCTCAGCCCTACAAAATACTGGACGGGTCCTTTTCAACGCCCCAGCCAGGGCCGGGTCAGCTCCGAGTATGGCGTCCGTCGCTACTACAATGGCGTCTTTGCCGACGACTACTACCACCGAGGAATCGACTACGCCGCTGCCACTGGTTCTCCTGTGGTGGCCCCCGCCGCTGGGCGCGTTACTTTAGTGGGGCGGGTCGCCAATGGTTTTGAGCTCCATGGCAACACTATCGGCATTGACCATGGCCAGGGGGTCGGCAGCATCTTTATTCACCTCAACAGCATCGCGGTCAACGAAGGAGACATGGTTCAGGCGGGGCAGACCATCGGGACTATCGGTTCTACGGGAGCTTCTACCGGTCCCCACCTCCATTGGGGAGTCTATGTGAATGGGGTCGCGGTTGATCCGGGTCCCTGGCGAAATGGCGGAATGGAGTAATATTGACCCTTGGGTTAACCTGCAGAAAAATCGCTCCAAGTACCGGATCATCTTCGGATGAGTCCTCCAAAAAAGTTTCTAGGCGGGGCTGTCAACTTTCTAAAGGCACCGGGCACAATAGGCCCAGTCAGAAAAGACGGTTCCTTGAAACCTGTATAGTGCCCAGATTTTGGTTTTCTGTCTGAGTCTGGTTTAAGGATGGCAATGAACGATGGGGATACAATGAGCATTGAGAAAATTGTCGAGCAAGCGCTCCAGGACGGCTACCTCACCCCTGCAATGGAAGCCGAAGTGGGACGGATTTCCGATGGCACTGGTTTCCTAACGGGTGACAGCTAGAATGTAGACGGTGATTGTCATCTAGCCCATGCGAT
>JAQCKL010000445.1 GCA_027592485.1 Cyanobacteriota bacterium | reverse complement strand
TTAAGAGATGCGATGGAGCACGTTCTCAAGGTGGTAACGTCTTAACCTAAGTGGCGACGGCTATATTGTCCTGTGGCCTAGTGATTGTACAGGGCTCCGATAGCTCAGAATTGTCTCAAAGCCAATTCTGAGACCACAAGAGTCCCCGTATTTTCCTGGAGAAGGTTCCCAGCTTCATGGAAACTTCATAGAAATCCTTTGAATACAAAGATTGGGCGAAGTTAGCCGAGAAACCATTCCGCTCACCCAAAAGACCCCGTAGGATTAGCCCAAGCGAGTCGAGTCTACCGGAGTGTCTACATACTGTGGTGAGTTTATCGAATCAGTTAACAACCTATGTCAATCAAGGTCCTTACGCAAAATCACTGGGTGAGCAGGCGATTTCTGTTTCGCCAGTCCTAAGTAATTTTCACCCCTCTGTCACCGATCCCTTAAAGCGTTTTCTTGACATAGTTGGGGCTTTGGTGGGTCTCGTCATTACAGCGATCGCCTTCATTCCCATTGCGATCGCCATTCAGTTAGATAATCCTGGTCCAGTTCTTTATAGTCAGACCCGATGTGGCCATCAGGGTCGGCCTTTCCGAATTTGGAAGTTTCGCTCCATGGTGGCTGATGCTGAGGCATTACAGCATTTGATCCAGAACGAGGCCCAGGGGTTGATCTTTAAAAACAAGCAGGACCCTAGGGTCACCCGAGTGGGTCGATTCCTGCGCCGCACCAGCTTGGATGAGTTTCCTCAGTTTTTAAATGTTCTGCTGGGAGATATGAGTCTGGTGGGTACTCGCCCCCCCACCGAAAAAGAAGTGGCTCAGTATACGCCCCACCATCGCCAACGCCTAGAAGTGAAGCCAGGCATTACCGGTGAATGGCAGGCTCGGGGCCGATCTGATGTGAAAGATTTTGAGGATATTGTGGCGATGGATCTGCGCTATCAGCAGCAGTGGTCCGTTGGTTACGACATCCGCCTGATTTTTGAGACGGCCTTGACAGTCCTGAAATGTAAGGGTGCTTGTTAGAACAGAGCCAAATTTGTGACACTCAGGCACTAGGGGAAACGCAGGTAAATAAAGTACCACCTAGATAGGCACAATTGAGACATCCCATTTAGGTAAGGCTTCAGAGCGTTGCCATTGCCGTTCATAGTGAGCTAACTCATCTTTTGGCACCGCAATCTTCTTGGGATAACTCCCCTGAACAAAGTGAACTAAGGGGGAGATACCTTTCCAGGTCATATTGGCAGCCCAACGTAGAGCATCATCAATGGTGTTGAGAATTGTGCCATTCCAATAGTGTTCCAATGCTGCCCAGCACCGCTCGATGGGGTTGTATTTGCTGTGATACGGGGGATAGTAGAGCAGCCTTACTCTCAACCTTGTGGCCTGGACAAACTGAACCAGCCGTTTGATGAACTGTGTGCGGTTGCTGCGGATGGCAGAGCCGCCATCCAGGTCAATCCATAATTCTTGGACGCCCGGATACTTCGCCTGTTGTTGTTGCCACCAGAGGTTGAGGCAGTCAACAATAAAATCGCTCGTCTCGGCAGACTCTCCAAAGTAGATGGAGAGTTGAGCACTCTCGACATCCAGGATTCCAAACGGGACCAAAACGGCATCCCAATGATCATCGTGGTCATCAGCTTGCTTCGCTGAAAGAGTGCGGGCTTTGCCGTTTCTGGAGAGGTTACCGATTTTGACTTTTGCTTTGCTATCGATGGATATTCGTAACACCTCAGGATTCATATCCGCAGTTTGATGCGCTTGAGCGACGTTCTCGAAAATGGCATCGGTTTGCGGAATCCTTTTCTGCGACTTCACTTTTTGTGTTTTTTTAAGCGATACCCTAACCGATTGAGAATTGAGCCCATCGTTTGGCGGCAAGGCAATTCTGTCGCGGTATAGCCTTTTTTCTCAACTAGAGCCACAAGAACCGCCTGTGCGCTGACTTTTGTATAGGCAAAGGGTGTCTTGAGCTTTGGGTCGGCTTGGCAGTCACCTTCCAAGAGGGCGTGGATATCCGTTGCTAATCTGGGTAGTTTGGCCTCTGTTTTCTTGCGACCTCGGGCCTGATAGTGATCTAGGCAAGTGATACCAAAGCGACGTTCTTGAAGACCTAATTGAACGCTGTTGCGGTTCCAGCCCAAATGGGTTTCAGCTTTGCGTGCTGACCCACTGAAGTAGTCTGCGGTGACTTTCGCCATGAAGGCTCGTTTCTTGGGGCCGGTGAGTTTTCGAGCAGCATCCTGAATTGTTGACTTAACCGTTTCCTCTAACATTCGGCAATCTCAGCATGGACGCACACACGATAACCCGGATGTTTTGCCTTATTGAAACTTAAGCTGGAACCGGTATCTTTTTTTCGAGCGGTTCCCTAGGTCCAAATAATGCATCGCTTGTCGGGTCTTGGGATACCAAGACCCATTTTTTTAGGCTATCAGCTCTTTCACCGCAGTGCTGAACACGGTATAGGGCTTGACCCCCACAAGGGTCTGAATTAATTCACCCTGCTTGAACAACATGATGGCGGGGATGCTTTTGATAGCAAATCGCTTCGCAACTGGTTTGTTTTCATCTAAATCCAATTTAAAAACCTTGATGCGATCGCCATATTCATCCGCCAACTGATCCATCAGTGGGGCAACCACCTTGCAGGGACCACACCAAGTCGCGGTGCAGTCAACCACTAAAATTGATTCATTGGCGAGAAGTGTATCAAACTCGGTTTCATCTTGAATAAACGGAACGGTACCCATGTCTGCATCTCCAAAGTCAGGCGTCATCACCATAGCCTCTAATGGGCACGGCTGATGGCTAAGGAAGGCAGGGCAACACCACTGCTGATCGTTTTTGAGCCCGCAATCAGCTGATGGCTGTAGGCTGGCGCTGTTTTGAGGCTGATTCCCCTGATAGGTTGGATGAGTTGCCAGAATTTGACCCGGCTGTGAATGCCCTTGAGGATGGCGAGGCACACAGGTCCTGATTCTGGCATGAAACCCGACATTGAAACCCGACTTGAAACCCGACTTTAACGCACCCTGCGGCTGAGCCTGAACCCTATACTTTGCTTAGGATGGATTGTTCATTAGGCGACAGGTTATTCGGGAGTAGAGACTTTCGATTCATTGGCACGCACTAACACAAAAGGGAGAGGACTATGGTGAGCACCCCAAGTCGGCAAGCGGGATCGGCCACCCCAAAGAGGGCACAGGATCAAAATGAGTTGAATCCTACTGTGGCTGATTCGTCTGTTCGGTCTTGGACCATTGAGGATAGCGAGGCTTTGTACCGCATCCAGGGATGGGGTGAGCCTTATTTTTCGATTAATGCGGCGGGTCATGTCACCGTGGCCCCTAAGGGCGATCGCGGCGGCTCCCTCGACTTGTATGAGTTGGTCGATGCGCTGAAGCAGCGGAACTTGAGCCTGCCAATTTTGATTCGCTTCTCCGATATCTTGGAGGATCGCCTAGAGCGGATCAATGCTTGCTTTTCGCGGGCGATCGCCCGCTATAGCTATGGCGGCACCTACCGGGGAGTCTTTCCGGTGAAATGCAACCAACAACGGCACCTGGTCGAAGATCTGGTCCGGTTTGGTCAGCCCCACCAGTTTGGCCTAGAGGCAGGCTCTAAGCCGGAGTTGCTGATTGCCCTGGCCACCCTACAAACCCCAGGAGCGTTGATTATTTGCAACGGCTATAAAGACGCCGAGTATATCGAAACCGCCATGCTCAGCCAGCGACTGGGGCAGACCCCGATCATTGTTTTAGAGCAACTGGAGGAAGTGGAGCTGGTGATCGCCGCCAGCCGCCGTCTCAACATTCGTCCGGTGCTGGGGGTGCGGGCCAAGCTCAGCAGTAAGGGGATTGGCCGTTGGGGGGGGTCAGCGGGGGACCGCGCCAAGTTTGGTCTGAGCATCCCGGAAATTGTTGCGGCGATCGCGGCCCTAGACCAGGTCCAAATGTTAGATTGCTTGCAACTGCTACACTTCCACATCGGCTCCCAGATTTCGGCCATTAGCGTCATTAAAGATGCCCTCCGCGAAGCCTGTCAGATCTATGTGGAGATGGCCGCCCTCGGTGCCCCCATGGGGTACCTGGACGTGGGCGGTGGCCTAGGGGTTGATTACGATGGCTCCAAAACTAATTTCCACGCTTCCAAAAATTACAGCACCCAGAACTACGCCAATGATGTGGTCGCTGAAGTCAAAGAAGCCTGTGCTGCCCGACAGTTGCCGCCCCCCATCCTGGTTAGCGAAAGTGGTCGGGCCTTGGCCTCCCATCAATCGGTACTGATCTTTGACGTCCTGGGTGCTAGCGGCATCCCCTCCCTCGCAGCACCCGTCCCTCCCAGCGATACCGATCATGCCCTATTGCGAGAGCT
>JAQCKL010000004.1 GCA_027592485.1 Cyanobacteriota bacterium | reverse complement strand
CCTCTAATTCTTCTGCAAGCTGAATCGCCGCGCTGCACTGATGACGCCTGAGGCGCTGCCCCTGCTCAAGTAGGTCGGGCAGAGCCCCCTTGACCAGCAAGCGATCTCGATAGATGTCGCGAAGCATTTGCCCGTAGAGCAACGCTTTCTGTAGTGCTTCATCCATGGGTGGGGATGGTGGTTCGGGAAGCTGGGCGCTAAGAGCCTGACTTTGGTGGATTTGCCGGAAGTCTTGCAGCAGCTCAATATACCGATCTTCACTATCTGGATCGCGCCCTAGGCCCTGACTAGCGATCGCTTCCCTCAGTTGCTGCATTTCCGCCACCATGGCTTGATGACGCTTTTCCAAGGTGCTAGCAGCCGCTTTACCCATAGACAGGCAGTGACTAGCACGGGTGTTACTTTCAGCCAGTAATCGGTATAGCTCTTGGCCTGGTTCAGCCATGTTTGTACAAGGAGTTACCTACCCAAGCTTGACATCCTCTCCACGCAAATCAAAGATTATGGGTGGAGAGTCCCTGGGTCGCCCCAAAGAGTTCCTGTTTCATTAGGTGCCAACTAGACTGAGTGGCCTCAGCCCCCGTCGCATCCCCTCCACAGGCATTTTCAATTTGCCGTTGCCCACGGCTACAGATAACTTGACCAGCCGCCACATCACGGGGCTTGATTGACCCGCAATTATGGCAATGGTGGATTCGGGTTGAAAGGTCTTTGCGAACCCCAGAGCCACAATCAGGGCACTCCTGAGAGGTGCCCCGTGCATCAACTTTGCCGTAATACACATCGCGCTTGAAGCACACCCAAGGAAGGATCTGGTTGGTAAATTGGCCCAACCCAGCATCCAAGGTGTGTTTACCCAACATCCCTTTGGCCATGATACGGAAGTCGAGATCTTCCACGAAAATCACCCCAGCGTTGTCGCAGAGATGATGGGCCAACTTAAAATGCCAGTCTTTGCGAGTATCGGCAATCCGTTGATGGACTCTCGCAATCTTCTTCTGAAGCTTCAGCCAATTAACCGACTTCTTCTGCTTTGTCTTGAGTCTGCGTTGCAGCAATTTCAGCTTGCGGTGCAACTCGTTGAAAAAGCGAGGTCGCTGAACCTGTTCTCCGTCTGAAGTTGAAAGAAAATACTCCAGCCCAACATCAATCCCAACTGAATGCCCATGAGGCACCACGGCGGGGATATCGATATCAGCCTGAAGGCTAAGCATCACAAAGTAGCCCGATGCCTTACGGACCACGCGAGCTTGCTTGACCGTGAACAGATCAGGGATCTCACGAGACCATCGCACTCGCACCCAACCTAATTGAGGCAGCTTAATACCCTCCTCAGTGATGCAGCTTTTGAGCATCTGAGGGAAAACGAACGACCGCATCCGACCGAACTTCTTGAACCGCGGGAATCCTGAACGCTTGAGTCGCCATGACTCCCAAGACGCTTCCAGTTTCCTGAGAACTTGCTGGAGTACTTGAGCATTGACGGTTTTGAGCTTAGGGAAATCAGACTTTGCCTTAGTCAGCGCCTTGCACTGTCGAGCATAGGTAGGGAATGGCGCATCCGCTGGCAGAATGAACTCATGCCGGATAGAACAGGTATTGGCTGGGCACTTGCGAGAATTCAGCCAGTCTTTACGTTCCCGCAGCGCAAAATTCCAGACATTGCGGCACACATCAAGGGTGTGCTCAATCCCTAAAACCTGTTCAGCAGTTGGCTCTAACTTGAATTCCCACATCATGTTTAGCATGGCTTTGACACGATTAATCTATTGCTCCCTCCGGTCGCGCAGCGCTTCACTTTGCCACCCCTAACCGCTTAGTGGCTAGGAGACACGTTACATGGTATAGCAGATTGCAAATGTCAGATTTTCGAGCAAAAAAATTTCTGGAAACAGACGCAAATCAGTTGCCTACCCCGTCTCCTCGGACTCCAAGGTCAGCCCAGGAACGGCCTTAATCCAATCGCCAAAAACGCTGGACAAATCCAGTCCAACGGCATTTGCCGCCTTAATTAAGGTCAGGACAGGAACACTTTTGTTGACTTCGTTTTCAATTCGATTGAAGTTGCCACCGGTCATGCCAGCACGAGCACCGGCAACCTCGGCACTATAGCCCGCCAGCTCCCGAGCTTCCTTGAGCCGCTTGCCCAACTCAGGGATTTCAACCTCAAAAACTACTTTCATCAAATCCATAAGTAGACCTCTATGAATTGTCCTCAATGTAGAGCAATGCACGATGCATGTCAAGCATTGCTTGTTGCTTGACGCGTATTGCATGTTATGCAATATTGAGAACACAGAGAAAACGGTGCTTATCTTTGCCGGATTGCACACCGCCTCTCAAAGCGCCACCACAGAGGTTCTGCTGATGACTACCCCAAGTGTAAACGAGCTAAGGCTCAAGATTTACCGTGCTTGCGGTGTCTTCCATTACAGCGGCTCCTATCGGCCTCGCAAGCTCCGCAAGCTTTGTGAAGCCGCCCGTGGTTTGGACTTGCGCAAAAAAGCAGACGCGATTCTGCTAGCCCAACGACTAAACCTGCTGCCTCAAAGCAACGTCATCCACGTTGACTTTGTTCAAGCAGCAGCTTAGCCAGTCACCACCAATGGAGAAGCACCATGTATTTACTCGGCAAAAAGCTCGTTTTAGCTCTGGATGCTGCTGGCGACTGGATCGCTAATGGCCCACACACCAGCTTGCTAATCGACTGGCTCATCAGCCAAGAACAACGCCAAAATCTACCACGGTAGATTTCTCGCTGCCTTCGCCGAAATCCTCTCAGCACTAGAATCATGACTCCCTGCAAATACCTGCAACAGCTCATAGAGCTTGAGTTGCGGATAGAGCAACTCCAAGCAGAGCGCGACGACTGCATTAATGCACTACGCCAGCGCCTAAACGCAAATCGTCAATCAAGTCTTTGGGATCCTGCTGTCAGCGTCACCCACCAAGAACATCGCTATACCGCCCTGCTGGGCCATGACCTGCATATCGGCAGAGAACTAATCAAGGACCAGTAATCCCAGATCACCATTAACCGATTGGAGAAATTACCATGCTGCCCGATCCAAAGCGTAAAATCTATAGCCTTATGCAGCTCGAACAAGAAGCTGTAGCGCTTGAAGAGCGCCGCGAGACCCTCGTGAAAGAAGTTATCAAGTTATTGGAATCCAACCCTTGCTGGGCTGCACCATCCTTGAAAAGGATCGGTCTTGCTCGCATCGCGTGTTCACATTTTGCCGATGATGAGGGTCAGCACTATCTAGTTCTGATGGGGGAACAACTTGAGGATGTTGATGAGGATGACCCCGCAATACTGATTCTCCCGATTCCGACTTTGCCAAACCTCCCCCTGCCGAATTCAAGGGATTGATTCGACAAGAGCAGCATCTACCACGGTAGATGCTGCTATAGATGCCACTGGCTGATAGAGAACCGTAAGACTCATCCCTGAGCCTGAAGATTTAGGTTCTATTTCAATGACAAAAAACAGAATAGGCCTGAGGGTTTGGGGTTGGTTGGAGCGTTCGCGTCGATTTTAGCGAGATGCGTTTTAAGAAGTTTCAATCCCTGAGAGGGTTTGGGGTTGGTTGGAGCTGTTTTGAACCTGGGTCTCGAAAGAACGCAAAGAAGTTTCAATCCCTGAGAGGGTTTGGGGTTGGTTGGAGCATAGTAGCGGGTGGTGGCAGTAAATCCAGTGTCTAGTTTCAATCCCTGAGAGGGTTTGGGGTTGGTTGGAGCCACAGTCAGGGTGTAACTCATCCCAGTAGGATTGGTTTCAATCCCTGAGAGGGTTTGGGGTTGGTTGGAGCGACGACAACGTGCGATATCTCCACCATTGTCCGCGGTTTCAATCCCTGAGAGGGTTTGGGGTTGGTTGAAGCATTTTGAGCAGCGAATGACGGAAACGTTATCTCATCCTGATGTTAAAGAACCCGTCACCTATCGTCGCGTCATTCATCTCCAGATTCAGCGTTATAAACGGGCTGTCATGGGCAATGCTGCCTATGAGTCGTTTCAACGAATACGGTAATGCTAGTTCTAGTGGTTTACGACATTCCAGATGACAAGCGTCGCACTAAGCTAGCAACGTTTCTGGAAGGCTATGGACGGCGGGTTCAATACTCGGTGTTTGAGTGCTTTATGGATTTACAGTCGATGCAGCAGCTTTACACAGCCCTGCAAAAACGGGTCAAGGCTGATGAAGATAGTGTGCGCCTCTATTGGATCACTCGGGACACGTTTGGCAAGGCATTAGCCATGGGCCAACCGCCGATTCAAGAACCGCCGGGTTTCTATATCATTTGACGGTTCAGTGCTGAATCTTTGGGCTTTTAGCAAGTAGCTTTAGTTTTCTGGGGCACATGACGCTGATCGGCTGAAACCCTGATTCTCTCGTACTCATGTGCCAAAGCACGGTATATCAAGGGTTTCAGGCTGCTGACACGGAGGGATATGGGTGCCAACGGGGGACAGATCTGCTAATGTGCCAAAACAGGGGGTTGAAACGCCTTCTGTGACTGCCTTCTAGCAAGGCGGGCCTAACCGAAGGGCTAAATTCGGAATAGTTGAAAACTTTATTTTCTTTTGGTGATGTTTACCATCACGACGGCGCCCTAACCGAAGGGCTAAATTCGGAATAGTTGAAAACCCTTTGGGCATATCACTCATGATCTTCTGTGCGAGCTGCCTAACCGAAGGGCTAAATTCGGAATAGTTGAAAACTAGTGACAACGTAGTCCACGTCAATGATGCTAGTGATCCCTAACCGAAGGGCTAAATTCGGAATAGTTGAAAACCAAATGACATGCTGTGACGATCTGCACCAATTTGGTGCACCTAACCGAAGGGCTAAATTCGGAATAGTTGAAAACCGAAAGCGTAAAAATGCTCGTTCAATCGAATCAGGCCCCCTAACCGAAGGGCTAAATTCGGAATAGTTGAAAACGTTTCCATAGAGATGCTTGCAAGCAGTTGTGACTGCTGTGCCTAACCGAAGGGCTAAATTCGGAATAGTTGAAAACCCACCAATCGTAGGTGTCATCTGTCACCTCCGCGGCCTAACCGAAGGGCTAAATTCGGAATAGTTGAAAACTCATGGGCAGCTTCGCGCTGTCTGGTGCGGTTCACAGCCTAACCGAAGGGCTAAATTCGGAATAGTTGAAAACTGAAGATGTCCGACCAACCCAACGCCAGAAATACGCCCTAACCGAAGGGCTAAATTCGGAATAGTTGAAAACTGAGAGCTCTGTTGCTAAGGAATTAATTGAAGTAGCTACCTAACCGAAGGGCTAAATTCGGAATAGTTGAAAACTATCTTCTGTTAAACCTTTGCTTCTCCCTAGTTCTAAGAGTCCTAACCGAAGGGCTAAATTCGGAATAGTTGAAAACGATCAGAATCAATAGCCCCCTTTAGATAAATAGCGGGTGACCTAACCGAAGGGCTAAATTCGGAATAGTTGAAAACTTCGATGGCCGTTTCTCCAACTTGTCCGGTTACCAGTACCTAACCGAAGGGCTAAATTCGGAATAGTTGAAAACTTCCTGTGTGGTAAAAGTTTCTTCAGGGACGAAGTTATTCCTAACCGAAGGGCTAAATTCGGAATAGTTGAAAACTTGGAGGCGTTTCACTGAACATCACACAGCCTACCGCCTAACCGAAGGGCTAAATTCGGAATAGTTGAAAACAATCTGCTGCAAGAAAGCACATGCTGCCAGGGGCAGCGCCTACCTAACCGAAGGGCTAAATTCGGAATAGTTGAAAACAATTTTTGGCTTTTTTCTGCCCTCATCTCTGTGTACCTAACCGAAGGGCTAAATTCGGAATAGTTGAAAACTTCTGACGCAGCCTGCGGGCTTAAAGGTTGGGATACCTCCCTAACCGAAGGGCTAAATTCGGAATAGTTGAAAACTTTTTAATACCTGAAATATCGACCAAAGCATGAAAGCACCTAACCGAAGGGCTAAATTCGGAATAGTTGAAAACGGGTGAAAACTCGTCAGCTGCTGGCCGCGATGATGAAACCTAACCGAAGGGCTAAATTCGGAATAGTTGAAAACGACAAGGTTCGGTTGAACCTCGAAGTTACGAGCCATTTCGAAAGCCTAACCGAAGGGCTAAATTCGGAATAGTTGAAAACATTGGGGAGAGCACTGCTGCCCTCCATTTCGACCGGCCCTAACCGAAGGGCTAAATTCGGAATAGTTGAAAACCTTGGGCAAATGTGGGGTCAGCATCCGGAGAAACCTGCCCGCCTAACCGAAGGGCTAAATTCGGAATAGTTGAAAACAGCAACACCCACCCATAGGATTGAAGCCATTTATCCTAACCGAAGGGCTAAATTCGGAATAGTTGAAAACCAGTAATATGCGAAAACGGGGTGAGTTCCCGCTGTCCTAACCGAAGGGCTAAATTCGGAATAGTTGAAAACAGATTTCATGATTTTAACTCCTTGGCGGGGGTAGAAGGTCCTAACCGAAGGGCTAAATTCGGAATAGTTGAAAACGAACAATATAGCCCTGCTTGAGGATCAGTACTGCTTCCCTAACCGAAGGGCTAAATTCGGAATAGTTGAAAACTTCGTCAACTGGCCGTCCTGAGTAACTTTTTTGAGCACCTAACCGAAGGGCTAAATTCGGAATAGTTGAAAACCTAGATCAGGCCCCTGAGGTGGATACCACCCAGGTGGATACCTAACCGAAGGGCTAAATTCGGAATAGTTGAAAACTTCCAGCGTTATACGCATCCGCTTCAGCCACATATACCTAACCGAAGGGCTAAATTCGGAATAGTTGAAAACCAATGCCGTCGGCACCAGTGTACGTAGCAGCACTCTTCCTAACCGAAGGGCTAAATTCGGAATAGTTGAAAACTAACAATAGCCCCCAAGAGGGATAGAGAGGTAGCAAGAACTACCTAACCGAAGGGCTAAATTCGGAATAGTTGAAAACTTAGGCAAGGATACTCGATTCTGACGATCCGAACCTAACCGAAGGGCTAAATTCGGAATAGTTGAAAACCTGACTATTTTCATACCCTGGCACGGTTACCAAGGCGTCCTAACCGAAGGGCTAAATTCGGAATAGTTGAAAACTAGGCTTCTTGGCCATGCTCGCCGACAAAGTCCGCACGGAACCCTAACCGAAGGGCTAAATTCGGAATAGTTGAAAACGCAAGTCAAACGTCAGAGATAAGGGGTCAACATTGCAGTCCTAACCGAAGGGCTAAATTCGGAATAGTTGAAAACTTGGAGCTATCAGCAAGCTTAAGCTGCATCGAGTTGAGTTGCCTAACCGAAGGGCTAAATTCGGAATAGTTGAAAACCTTTGCAAAAACGTGGGTCATGTGCTCCCGGCGCTGGTCCTAACCGAAGGGCTAAATTCGGAATAGTTGAAAACTACGGCTTACCCGAACTGGCGGGCGGTGGTGTTCCCTCCTAACCGAAGGGCTAAATTCGGAATAGTTGAAAACGCGTTCTCCAAGTCAGGGTAGCTGACAGGATAGTGACCAACCCTAACCGAAGGGCTAAATTCGGAATAGTTGAAAACTTGTCCAACCGTTAGAGGAAGTTTTTTTCCCAACGGCCTAACCGAAGGGCTAAATTCGGAATAGTTGAAAACTAATTATGCGTCTTGGAGTCAAAGCTGCTCCACACATAGACCTAACCGAAGGGCTGAATTTGGAATAGTTGAAAACCTTTTGCTGCACGCATCGATGAAAATGTCTCTTTAGGCCCCTAACCGAAGGGCTAAATTCGGAATAGTTGAAAACTTGATGCCCAGGAAACTGAGGATGTTAGAACCCTCGCCCTAACCAAAGGGCTAAATTCGGAATAGTTGAAAACCCTTTTCAATTCGTTAGCTAAGGTCTGGGCCTGCTCCTGCCTAACCGAAGGGCTAAATTCGGAATAGTTGAAAACTTGGTTTCCCGATCGTAGCAAGGGATCGTGATTACTAGAACCCTAACCGAAGGGCTAAATTCGGAATAGTTGAAAACCCACTTTTTCGTAACTTTTCCACACGCGCCCAATTTCCTAACCGAAGGGCTAAATTCGGAATAGTTGAAAACCTTTTGACTTCTGCCGGTATCTCGAAGCGCTTCAGTGCACCTAACCGAAGGGCTAAATTCGGAATAGTTGAAAACTCTCTCCCCTCATTCACCCCCTTGACCCACACCCATACATCCCCTAACCGAAGGGCTAAATTCGGAATAGTTGAAAACTTTTGCATTTCATGAGCAAATCCTTGAAAAATGAAGAACCCTAACCGAAGGGCTAAATTCGGAATAGTTGAAAACTCGCGATGCGCTGCTCAGCAGTTACACCAGCAACCGCCTAACCGAAGGGCTAAATTCGGAATAGTTGAAAACCACAGTTCTTGGTTTCCTTGGTGTTGCCTTCCTTCGGGGCCTCGCCAGCGAATAGGCTGCCCTCCCAGGGGATACCTTGACCCGCCGCCCTGCTTTTTGCAGCATCAGTCCCCGGCCAGGAACGTAGGCGATCGCCCAAGGCAACCCGCCAAGAGAATAAATTGGTCCCGCCGCCTTATCTAGCGGGCGATCGCGCACGTCCCCCGCCATGGCCTTGACCAGAATAATCTGTGCTTCAGCATAGGGATTCATGGCACTCCTTTTGAAGTAACTTGGTCAACTCACTGGCGGAAACTGGATGACTCAACAGGAATCCCTGCCCCAGTTCGTAGCCTAAGTCTCGAAGGACATCAAGCTGATGCTGATGCTCAATCCCTTCCGCCACCAGCTTGAATTTCATGGTTTGAGCAATTGAGGCGATCGCGCTACAAATCGCGTAGTGAGGCTCATCGGAGGGATCTTGCATCAGCAATGAGCGATCTACCTTGACCTCATCAAAGTGGAAGTCCAAATTAGCCAACCCACTTCGGCCCGTCCCAAAGTCATCAACGATGAGGCAGATCTGGCAGTCCCGCAAATCTTTAATGGCATTGGCATACTGCGCTTGATTGCGATAAATGCCTCGCTCTGTAATCTCTAATCCCACATTCTTAGGACTGAGCCCAATCCTTTTAATTGTGTTCAGCAACTGAGCAGCATAGTGCCCTTCTTCAAGTTCTTCCGGGGAGATATTGACGCTGATCAAAAAATCAGGGTTTATCGCTGTCCATCGCGTTGCTTGTTCTAAGGCCCGTTGTGTTACCCATTCAGAGATATGACGGATCGCACCGGTTACCTCAGCAACTGGAATGAATTCTGATGGAGAGATAACCCCAAGCAGGCTAGAGTTCCACCGAATCAATGCCTCTGCACCAAAGATTCGCCCCGTAGACAGGTCAAAGATCGGCTGATACACCACCGACAGTTCACGTTCAAGCTGGTTTCGCCTCAGCCCTGCTTCAATTCGTTGATGCCGAATCTTTTGCCTAGCTAGATCTTCGGTCCAAAACTGAATGCGATCGTTGGCCAGTTGACTACCTTTTTTATCCTTGGCTTCTTTGCAAGCCATCTCAGCCGCCTGCCGGAGGTGGGTTGATGGCCCTCCCAGAGTGGTCAACTCAATTGGATGGCAGGCCACGCCAATTGAAACATCAATGCTGTAATTGTCACCGATAGATATGGTCCGAGCCTGATGCAATACCGACAAAGCCACCTCACCCGGATTGACCCCATCAGGCAGCATTACCAGGAACTCATCACCCCCGTTCCGAACGGCAACGCCTCTCTTTTCTTTAGCGATCGCCTGTAACTTTTGCGCCAAGCTAGCCAAAACATCGTCAGCAGCGTCATGGCCCCATGTGTCATTAATGAGCTTGAAGTCATCCAGATCCAGCCAGATGCACGATTGACATTCCGTTGGGTAACAGCCTAAAAAGCGACGATTGTAGAGCCCTGTAGCAGAATCGCTAAACGCAGCTTCCTTTAGCTCAGTGATGTCCAGGAAGGTCATATAAAGCGTGTTGCGACCCAGGGGAACCAGCAGGTTTAGGAACCAACCTTGTACCTCACCGCCTTCATAGCGGAACTCAATTTGCCGAGGTGTTCCAGCTTTGAGGGCATCCATGTAGAGGGCGATCAATGGCTGGTTGTAGGGGTAGACTGGCTCTCGATGACTTGGCATCTGTCGGCAGAGTAGATCCCCAACCCGTAATTGATGACCGGAGATTTCTAGCCCCTTAGGGTTTGCCTTGACAAGCCTGAGATCATCTCCCTGCCGTCGGAAAATCATTTTCCCCGTAATGGCTGCATCCCAGTGCCGTTCGAGCTGCCAAGTCACCAGCGCGGCTCGATAGAGCAATATCAGCGCGGCGACAATAGCCGACACGATCAGAAGCTTCAGTGCGATAACTGAAGCCCAGAACAAAATTTGCATTGTCTTAAGCGTTATTGATCGCGATCTAGTAGGCCAATGCCAGGTCGGTAAAGACGGCGATCGCCGTCAGACAGCGTCACCTCATGGGGCTGCCTCGGGTGCTCCATGTAGTCACCGTGGCGATTGAGGTAGGTTAGCGCCGCCACAATGTTGAGCGTATTCCCGCTGATGTCGTCTCCAAAGTCGTAGCCCGCTAAGTACTCAGGGGCCGGATCGCCGCCATTCCACTGCCGAACAGGCAGGCACTCAGCATCACTCGCCAAAATCACTCGCTGTACCACCGGCCACCATGGCCCAAAGGACATCCATAGATTGCCGCCTTGGGGTGAGGTTAGCCAGTCTTTGAGCTTTGCCGCCGAGTCCTGTAGGTACTGCTGGGGCGATCGCCCTTTCAATGCGGTGGGTAATATCGCCTCAATTTCACGCCGGTCATACATGGGCTAACCTCACATTCCAAGGGCGATCGCGCACTAGACTTATTTTCCCAGATCCCGATTTTTGAAGCACATACACTTCATCCCCTAGCCGGTATCGCTGGGCTGATTTCCGCAGGGTAGAAACATAGTCCAGCATCTTGGCCGCTGCCTCTGGGTCCTTGAATTGGAAGCCAGGGATCGCCCCCTGCTTGGTATAGCGGGAGTAGTATCCCCCCAGTTCCTTGGCCTTGATGTTCATGGCGCTGTAAACATCCTTGGGCACCCGATCAAAGGTGACCACATGCAAGTCATGGCCATGCTTGGCATGGACGGTTTGCTTAATTTCTGCCTCTACGGACCCTGGCGGCTTGGCTTGGGTATCATCTCCCCGCAGGGCGATCGCCTCCCTCAGTTGCTCCCGAGTAGGCAGGTTGCCTGCCTGACGGCTGTGCTTAGTCGTCAGCATACTTAGGGCGCTATCAAGCTGATTGGCCGACAGTTCACCACCCTCAGCCACCTGCTGAGCCAAGCTAGAGCCGAATTCACGGGTTGTAATTCCCCAGCCCTGAATGTTTTTCAGGCTGCCCTCAGTCGTATCTGATTCCTCAATCCGCTTGAGCGCGTCATGGATATCCCCAATGGGATCGGGATGTTCCTCGGTGCCGTCACTATCAGTTACGACAGCATCAGCTGAGAATTGCGCCACTGGTGACGATTCCCCAGCCGCACCCCCATCGGACTTGCCATAGTGGCGCGTGGCTAGCTCATAGACCTTGTCGACCCGACGCATGGTGGCCCTTGGCATTGCCTCAGCGATCGCCCGCTTCACTTCCCGGCCCTTCATGGTGTTGCCCACCCACCCCTCTTTCCGGGTGTCCAAAATTGCCTGCTCCACCTGGGTCGCTAGGTCGCCCCCCACCTCATTAGCCAGCGCCTTCCAGGCTTCGGACTGACCCGAGCTGCCATCGGCAGCCTGAGCTGGTGGAGGAGACAATTGGGCTATGATCGCATCCGCGAATGAAGACTGAACCTCATTCGCCATCGGCCTCATGTAGTGCAGCCGAGCTGCCGACCCTAGGACGCCAACGATCCGTTCCTTCATTCCAAGAGTAGTCCCGCCCTTTGAATTCATCTCTTCTTGAATGCCACGCACCAGTTGATTCTTGGCCCGCGTCCCTAGAGACGCCCCATCAGGGATGAGGCCAGAGATTAGATCCCTGAGTGCCTCTTTATCCTCTGGGTCGTGATAGGTTTGCCCCGTTACGCCAAGCCCTTTCTGCTTGAGTTGAGTGACAAAGGTGTCCGCAATTTCGGCCTTGCGATCGCCCGAGAGATGGGGGGTCGCGTTATCGACCATCCGGCGGATCTCAGGCTCAGTGACCTTGCCACTACGGACAACCTCATCAACCCGCCTACGGACATTTGCCGCCGTATTAGGATCGAGCCCCAGAGAGCCCGCGATCTCTGCCGTATCCACCTCTGGCCCTGGCTGCGATGCCAGCCGCCAGCGGCCATCCCGAAAGACTTCTTGATGCCCCGCCTCATTGGTGCGGGTGTCCCCCACCCTTGGCCCTGCCTCCCTCATGGCAGCGAACTGAGCCTTATAACCGTTAATTTTGGCCTGAATCTCACTAGGGATGGAATACCCGTAATGTGGGCTAGTGATGGCTCCAAGGGCGTACTTTGTCTTCCACGACTCTAGGTGAGAGTCAGGGTTAGCTACTTCCCGCGCCAACGCCTCAATGGTTTCCCCATCGTGGGGGAACAAAAGCTGATCTCCATCTCCTAGATCCTTAGCCTTGGTGGTTACCTGAAGCTTGCCATCCGCATCCCGATAGGGAATGTAATCAGCCCCGTACCCATCTTTAATTTGTTGGGTGAGGCGATCGCGGTTGGCATTAATGGTTTCAGGAGACAGCTTTTTGAGTACCCCGTAATTGCTAACAGAACCGACAACCCGCTTTTCATGGGCTCCGGCATTGAACTCTACTGGCTCAATGCGACTGTATTTGCTACGGGAGTTGACATCTTTAAAGTCAAACTCACCAAAGCCTTGCTCACTAAACTCAAATGGTCTGTCATCAGTCCCAGAAACTTGCTGGGCCTGAATCTTGTTGCCCGCGCTGTTGATGCTGGTGACTCGCCACACGGAGCCGTCATTCTCTTTGATGTGGTGCCCTTCCGTTAGTACCGTGCCATCGCTGCCCACATAGGCAGCCTTCTGGCCATCTAGCAGCGGCTTGTAGGGAAAGAACTCGTTACGACCCAGGCTGTCAGCAGTACGCTTAATCCGATCCGCCAGTTGCACGGCCCGCGCCTCAGCCTTGGACTCAGGCTTGATTTTGCTGTAGGCCAAGCGCATGGTCTGAAGCTGGCCAAACTGCCGTAATGCCCCCTTGGTCTGCTTCTCCTTAAACCGATGGGCCTGCAGTTCCTTGTTCTGGGCGAGTTGTTGGCGCGCCGCCTCAGGGTCATCGGCCATCATCACCGCAATCTCATCCATGTTGATCGCGCCGGTATTTTGGTTGGTCATGGTGTCTTCACCACCCTTCCAAAGCTCATCAATCCACCCGCGCTTCCGTTCCACCACACCCTTGCGATAACCATCAAATGACTTATTGGCGTGGTAGTAGTGAACGCCCACCTCATCCAAGGCATTACCCTGCCGAACACCCCGCCCGTTTCGTTGCTCAATTGCGGCTGGGGTCCATGGGGTAGTTAGGTGATGGATGTCAGTGGTGCCAACCTGAAAATTCATCCCTTCGCCCATCGTGGCGGTATTGCCAATCACCAGGGTGATTTTCCCATCGTTATACTGCTGAGAAATCTTTTGGCGATCGCTAGACCGCTTAGCGGTTTGGGCATTAACAATCTGAATCTCATCCTCTGGATAACCCGCCTTCACCAAGGCCGCTTTCAACCGGCCATGCATCTGCACTGCGTCACAGAAGACAATCTGCTTGCCCTCGTTTGCCTTGAGGGACGCCATCACCTGCTTGGCTGCCGCCTCAATCTTGGGCGATCGCCGGTCCTCATTCGTCTCTAGCTCGGCTGGAGTGGCATAGTCGCTATGGGAGTCGTTGAAGTACTCAATATCAATCGCGGCCTTATCCATGTCGGAGATGACCGAGAAAATGTGATCGTCGGTTTCCTCTCCATCGCCGCCGGTTAGTTCCTTAGCCCGCTCCTTCAAATCGGCATAAACCGCAGCCTGGGCTGGGCTCATATCTACATAGTGGTCCTGCACCGCTTCTTCTGGGATGGGCAGACCCACGTCCTTAGCAGACTGCAGTCGACAGTACTTGCCAAACATCTTGCGGAGATCTTTTAGGTTCTTAAAGCCGGTTAGGCCGTTTTTCTGAGTCATCTCCAGGTCAACCCCTGGCACCGTTATCGACTCAATCTGGCCAAACATGCCCAAGAAATCGTCAACGTTCTGAATGCCCCGCTTTTCAAACTCGTCAGGGCACACATGCTGGAGCATGTTGTAAGCCTCTAGCGGGTTATTGGTGGTGGGGGTTGCTGTCAGCAGGTAGACGTTCTGGTTGCTGTTTTGCTCACGGATATAGCGAGACTTGTAGTAGAAGTCGAGCGCCCGATTAGACTCGGCCTGACTCATAAAGGCCACGTCACCCGTTCGCTGGGTCCCAAACAGGTTCTTGAGGTGGTGGGCCTCGTCATGAATCAGGCAGTCAATGCCCAAGTCCTCAAAGGTGATGTTTTTAGTCTTGTCTCCCGTGCGCTCTGCGAGCTTGCGCTTGGCCGCTTCCAGTTGCGCCAGCATCTTATGGGTGCGCTGGGTATCGGGGCTGATGTTGCGCCCCTTGGCTGAGACATCCTCTAAATAACTGTGTTCAGTTTCGGGATCCAGGCCCACCTGCTGAAAGACTGGCTCAGACATCAAAACAATGTCATAGCTATTCTGAGATAGCTGCTGTAGCTTCCGTTCCTTCACCGCTGCCGAGTCTTCCCGGAAGTGGAGGTTGCCGCGCTTCTGCACCTCTTTCTCCGACAGCGAAACGGTTTCACCGGTCTCGTTGTCGGTCAGGAGGTAGTTGCCCTCAGCATCCTTGACCGGATTCCCCCCCTTCAATTTGATTTTGTGCCCTGGCACCTCCCAGGCTGGGGAGCCATCGCCCCAAAACTGCTGAGTCATGCCAACCACCATCACATTGGCGTCGGGAGCCCAAAAGTCGATTTCTCGCACCCAGTTGGCCAGCACTGACTTGGGCACCACAAAGGACGGCTTCTTGGCCCGCCCCATGGCCTTGAGCTGTAGGGCCATGGCGATAGAAGTCGCTGTTTTACCCAGCCCCACCCCGAGGGAAATAATCCCCCGGCCTTGATCAATCATTTGGCGGATGGTTGATGCCTGATACCCATGTAGCCGCTTTTTCTTACGGCCCGTAGCCGGATCCTCATCCCACTGCTGCACCAAGGGAATATCAATTGGCTCGTCATTGTCGGCAGGGGGCAGATCCCCATTGAAGACCAAGTTGTAGGACTGTTCCACATCTAGCCGCCAGTCAGACCCCGCCAGGAAATCACGAAATTCTTCCTCAAGTGCGGCGATCGCCGCCTTGGCTTCCTGAGTTTTGGAACCGTGGCTGATGCGCTCTCGGTTCATCTGAGCCAAGACGTCACTAGCGGTGTCCGAGGTGTAGCCTTGATTGGTTTTGTACCAATCCCCCGTGGCAGGGTTTAGGGCCACTTCTAGTTTGATATTCTGAGATGCCAGAAAGGCATTCATCGCCGCCGCTGGGATCCATGAGCCCACCGCCCAAAAGGGTGTGGTCATGTCTTCAATGGGCCGAGGCTCTAGCTTGGTGCGGATGTAGGCCACCTGCTCTGATAGCTTGCGGTGTAGGGGTGAGCCCTCGGGTAAGGTTTCTAGCTCCCCGAGTATGGTATCCATCAGGTCATAGCCGTTGCCGACCATGAGTTTTTCAAAGGGTTGGTACTGCCCATCCAAATAACCCACCGTGGGGTCTGCCGACAACGCCGCTTTTAGGTCGCGATCGCCCATCGTCTTGGACAGCGCCCCCTTGACCTCATCTAAGGTCACCGGTTCACCACCGCTAGAACGGAACGCCTCACGCATCGCCGAGCCCGCGTCGGAGTGAGAGCGCCGTGCGGTCGCCTTTACCGCATCAGGGTTGGCAAAGTAATCGCTGATCGAATCATCATCATTGAAGGCCCCCTGCAGCCGCAGTAGGACCGTATTATCCAAGGCCATTTGGGTTAGGTCGCGATCGCCCGCAGGGTTACCGTATTTCTCGCGGTATCCCTGCAACATGTTCAGGGCCTGTTCCAGCTCCTGATCGCTGGGGGCACCGTCCTGCAGTAGCTTCAGATGTCCGGCCAACAGCATGGCATGGGCGAGCTTTTCAGCGTTGACCCCGTTGCCGGCCCGGTCAATCGCAATCTTGGCATCGCGCATCGCTGCCCATTCTTTCCTTGGGGGAATCTCCCGAGAGAGTTCAATGTAAGCCCCCAAATGGTCTGGATGGATGCGCACTCGCAGCCCCGGATCCCGCAACACGGCCTCAGCTTCAGCCATGGAGTCAACCCCGAATGCCGTTGGGTCGCCTTGCTTCTCAGCGATCGCCGCTTCCTGGGCCTCAACTTCAGCGTCTTGAACCAGATGCCATCGAGGGGGATTGCCGGACAGCACATACCGCCGTCCGTTGATGTATTTCTCATCCCCTAACTTTGCCCCGGCCTCGGCACTGGGCTGTAGGTTAAGCCCCTCATAATCCACCGCTGGCGGGTTAAGGACTGGGGCGTTCTGGATGGCTGTGGAGGTGTCACCCTCTACGGTCAGAGTCTCCCGGAAACCTCGATTAACCATCTTGGCTTCACCCAGGACATGCTCTGAATTGTCATCAAAGTAGGCCCCGCCAACAAAGCCATGATCAGCTGTGGCTGAGATCGCGGCCTCATCCCCCTTCTGAATGGCGGTCAGCACCTCGTCAGGGTGACGCTGCATGATCAGCACGTCGGTGACCACCGAGGTACCCGAGTGCTTAAAAGCATCATTGGGCAGCCGATAAGCCCCCAACATCCTTCCATGCTTGCTGAGATGATCTCTCAGCTTCTGATGGCTCTTGCCACTGATGATGCCAGAGGGCACCACCAAGGCCATGACGCCCCTAGGCTTAAGCCGCTCTAGGGACTCAGCGACAAACAGGTCACCATTGTCCTTCCACTGCTTCAGCTTGTAGCGGGATGCTTCCATATCCCCTGACACGGTACGGGTCCCAAAGGGCACGTTGCCTACGATCGCATCCGCCTGAAACTCAGGGTTATCAAGTAGGAACCGCTCGAATCGCGTTGACTGGGCCACTTCAGCATGGGGGTTTAGCGCTGCTGCTGCTGCCGATGAGGTTTCGTCCATTTCCACCCCCACCGGCAGCACCTCGTCACGGCCCTTGAACTGGTGGAGGAATACCCCATTGCCACAGGAGGGTTCCAGGACGGTCCCCTGTTTAAAGCCAAACTGATCCAGCAGGCCAGTCACAAACCCTGCTACATCGTCACGGGTGTAGTACTCGCTCAGACTGCCCTCATCCCCCGTGATGCCCCCCTTACCGCTGTACTGGGCCAACAGGGTGAGTTCATCGGGAGTATATTCTGTCTTGTCTTGAGCCAGTAGTGCTTTAACCTGCTGGTTGGTTCTGAGCCGTCGCTTTTGGCCACCTTGGTAGGCATAGTCCACATCGGCCATGACCGATGGTTCTACCCGCCGTTGCTCCATTTGGTCATGGATCTCGGCTGGGGTTGGGTCTACCAGCTCGGAGAGCTGCTGAGGCACCTTGTTTTCCGGGTCCGAGAAGTAGCGAAGGGTGTTGTCAACAAATCTCTGCACCTCTTCATGCAGATCCGATGAACCGGTCTCACCGCCATAATTAGGGGCGATCGCTGCAACCGCAGCATCGTATAACCGGCGGGGATTACCCTTGCTGCTGATAACAGCCTGCATCAGGGATTCGCCCAGCGCCGTCCCTTCCGCAAGGTCTAGCTGAGGGTATGTGTCGTTGATAGCCGCCGCCACATGGTCATCAAGGCTCAAGCTGGATGGGACTTCTGGTGAATTTGGTGCAACTTCTGGTGAATCCTCATCCACCGTGATCATGCCTTGTGCCGCCTCATGGAACCCTTGGGCCACCAGGTTCCTAGACCACATCGCCGCATATTTTTTATCCAGCCCCCTCGATTCCCTGCCATAGAGGTGGGCAGCGGTATAGGCCAGCTTCAATTGCCCATTGGGGGCGATATCAAAGGCCATTTCTCCATCGGGCACCAGATCGCCATTCTGCTCATAGTAGTGAGTGAACATGACGCGATCACCCTGGCGCTCAATGGCCAGATCTTCATAGGGCGGGTTTTTGATGCTTCGGTGGAACTCTTTATCGGCAAACACCTTGCCTGATAGCCCCGCCTTAGTCAGGAAGTCAGCGATCGCCTGCTCAGAACGGCCATGCACCTGCTCTTTCTTGGGGGCGATCGCGGTGGCTTCACGGGATAGCGATTGTACTCGCTGCTTATCCCGATCCATCCGCTGAATCAGCTTATGGTCCTGCACCAACTGATGAGCAGCATGTGATGGGGTTGCAAGCGCGTGGTATTTGCCCAGCATCTGCTTAGCACCGTCAGAGGCTGGGACCTCTTGAGCCAGCCGATCCAAGGCATTGTCAACGGCCCGCTGGGTTAATCCCTTGGGCTTCACGTCGAGTTGATCAACCAGGCCAGACAGGCGATCGCGTAGTTCCCGGAGCTGCTGCTCATGAACCGGCTCATCTACCGTGGTAGATTCTGCTTTGGCTTCTGTACGCTGCCTTGAAGCCCTCACCCGTGCAGCTAAGGCTTCATCGGAAACACGGCGAAACTCATCCTTGAGCTGATTTTTGCGATCAAGGGTTTCCTGCCATGTGTCAGACCCTTTCGGTTCATCTGCCACGGCAGATTCTGTAGGCTCAGAGGGCTTCGGTTCTGGAGGGATGGTATACCCCTTAGACCTTGACTCGGCAGGCTTAACCGTGACCGGCCCATCATCAATCACCTGAAGCTTTTGCGCGGGTTGCTTGGCCTTACTCTCCGGCTTGTAGGGCTGCCCCTTAGACTGAGCCTCAAACGCAGCCTTGGGGATCCATTGCCCACCCTCGTACCGCTTGCCCGCCACGAACTCGCCCCCCTTGCGGGCGCGCCGTCCCTTGATAGCAGAAGGGGCAGTTGCTTTGGGTTGCAACTGCCCCTTCTGTGGGGTGTCTTTTGGCTTTAGTGGCGTCTCCCCGCCTGAGTCGAATAGGGACATTTGCTGCCCCCATTTCGCCTGTAGCTTTTGCCGTCGCTTCGCCGTTCGGGTAGGCTGCACCGCCATAGAGGTGCCAAACAGCCCCAATTGAGCAGCGTCCTTAGCCAGTCGGCGAAAGATTCGCTGGCGTAGCTTTGGGCGTAGAGGCAGGGAGATCGCGTACATAGATTTAACGAATCAACTCTTTTAGCGGATTTAATCGGCGACTTAGCTTGACCTTAAGGCCGCGCTCCAATTGTCGAACTCGCTCACGGCTGCAGCCCGCATTAGCCCCGTCATATAAGGGGGGAAGGTTTTTCCCCACTTCTTGCAAGGTCATCCTGCTGCCAGAGCCTGCTGCCAGCAGACGATTATCCAACAGGTACTGCTCACGGCTGGTTAGACCCAGATCCGAGATCGCGGTTTGCACCCGATCCATCAAGAAAATGCGCTCTAACTGGGTTGCTGGGTCAAGGTCAGTCGTGGGATCCGCAATCATGTCCCCAAGGGCCATATCCCCATCACCCACAGGTAGATCGAGGGAGGCAATAAACTGGTTGATTTCTATCAACTTACGCATCTTAGCGATCGCGTCTTCGGGACTCTTAGCCTTCGGATAAAGCTGCAGTGCCAAATCGGCGGGAGCAATACGCTCCTGTCCGTTGCGCATCGCCTTGGCCTGCAGTCTCCGTAGCTTGGAGAAATTTTCGCAGACATGGATCGGCAGGCGAATGGTGCGTGATTGGTCATTCAAGAGGCGCGTTATACCTTGGGTGATCCACCAATACGCATAGGTAGAGAACTTGTACCCTCTCTCTGGCTCAAACTTCTCTGCTGCCCGCAGGAGTCCAACGCAACCTTCCTGAATCATGTCCTCCTGGGCAATGGTCGCCTGACCATTGAACTGTTGCCGGGTCAGGAACTTTTTGACAATGCTCACCACCAGCCGAATATTGTGGCTTGTCATCTTTTCGCGGGCACGGGTGCCGATCTCCACAGCCCTGATTCCTTCTGGGGAGAGATAAGGCTTAACGCCTTCAACCAATGACCGACTAAACCCATTTCGGGTTAATGCCTGGGTTGGATTCTTTTCATCAAGCAATTCACCAAATCGCGCCATCAAGCATTCATGCTCATTAATGGCAGCGACAATGCAGGCGATCGCCTGCTGGATTTGTCGTGCATATTTAATTTCCTGATCAGCCGTCAGGAGAGGTAGGCGACCAGCACTATGGAGGAGAGCGCCTACTGCATCGTTGTCTCTAAAGTCAATAGCAACGGTATTTTTTTTGTCGGACAGCCGGGGCATAGTAAGTGATTAACTCTGCAAATCCCAAATTACGAATAAAAATCCGCAATTAAATATTTGCGATTTCAGGCTTATGCTGCCCGCATCTGGGCGATCGCCCCAGCTAGACCGGTATCATCCAAAACTTCTGCGTGGCCCAACTTGGCATTATGCCCTTGGAATACCCGTGACGAGCCACCCTTACGCTCCATTCTAGCGAGTGAGATTTCTTCCTCTGGGGAATCACATAGCAGGGTATCCACTTCCACGTCTTCAGTCTGGCCCCGGCGATAAATCCGGGCGCTGCGTTGGTCCCAGGCTTTTTGGGTCAAAGGCACATCAAAGTGGGCTAGATACTTGCCCCGCTGTAGGTTGAGGCCAGTCTGAGCTGCATCGGTACAAAGCAATACATCCACCTCGGGCTCTACCCCTTTGCCAGGGGAGAACCTTAGCCGCTCAGCACTTTTTTGCTCTGCCGATAGGCCCCCATGGATGTAGCCCACCGTCAAACCCCGCTTACCCATTTCCTCTCGCAGCATTTCAGCCGCCTGAGATGAGGCACTAAACACCACCGAGGGCTTACCATTGCCCACCTTCTCTGCCACCTTATCGACCAGATGTTGGGCCTTAGAGTTGTGCTCAAATGGCGTCCGATGGTAGAGCCGGTTCATGGCGGTATTTTTCATCGCCGCCCCAGCCATCACCTGCCCCCCAATTGCCGCCCGCTTTTGTTCCTCATCCATGCTGCCTTGGGTCTCTGGGGACGCCAACCGGCTCACCGCCTCACGCACCGCCGGATCATCCCAGGCCTGGGCAAAGTCGTCACGGGTGGGTAGTCGGTCCTCTCCAGACTCGCGAATCGTGCCCAGTATTTCTTTGAGCTCGCGCTTATACCAGGTCTGCACCGTTTGATAGTCGTCTAGGATCTGCGATCGCCCCTTAGCTTGGTGCTCAGTCAGTGGGATTCGAGGCTTGTTGTGCTGTAGGTTCAGCTCACCGCCGCCCTTTGCCTCTGGCTTGACGGCCACCGCATAGGTATAGGGAGCCAGCACCCGCTGCAAGGCCCGTTGGGAGACCTCGGTGTCTTGGCTATATTTCCGCAGGAATGACGCCTGATCTTCTGACTTGAATTTGTCAGGGGCCACCTTGCAAAGAAAGTCATGAATCTCGCTGAGGTCGTTTTTCAGCGGTGTGCCGGTCGCATGGATGTAATGGGAGCTGTGATAGGCCAAGGCATCTAAGGCCAGCGATCGCTTAGAGGCTGCCACCCCTTTACGACGGGCAATGTCATGGGCCTCATCCACCGCAAGCATGATTTCTGAGGGCTCGATACCCTCAGCCCTTAGGGCCTTGCCCATCAGTTCCCGCCGGTCATCCTCAGTGCGCGCCGTGGTGTCCTGAAAATCGTCTGAGCTGACTCCGGTGTGCTTCTCTACCAGGTGCAGCAGGTCCTGGGCCATGGATTCTCGTGTGGTGACGTGAATGTGGTTTTCCGGGTCAGTCATTGACCCCAGCCGTTCCTCACGAGAAAAGCCTAGATTGCCGTTGTAGTTGTACTTTCCGGGCTCCAGGAAGGTGGCCGCTTCCCCTACGAACTGGCCGACGATCGCCGATGGGACACACACCCATGATTTTTTGACCGCCCCTTGCCCATGGAGATGGGAAAACGCCCCCAGCATCAGGGCTGACTTGCCGGCCCCGGCGGAGAAGTGAATCCCGATTTTTTTCCGTGCCTGTAGGAACTTAAGGCCCCGCTGATGGGCGACAAATCCACCGTTCCAACGGACTTCAGGAATGATATTCACCGCCGATGACAGTTGCTCAAAGTTGGGTACCACTTCAGACAAAGCATCTTGCAGATCCTGCTCTGCCTGCTTCCCCAGGGTGGTGCGCTGCCATTCCGAGGCATCCATGCCCGAGCTTTCCTGCTCTGTAGACAGCAACGCCAGTTGGTTCCCCCCGCCCTTCATCTCCTGATATTTCGCTAACAGGTCCTCAGTTTCGACGGCGAATTTGCCCCCCGACCGTGCCCGTACCTTGGCAATGTCAGACTGCTGCTGAGATTTGAGGTAGTCGTACCATTCCTGCCGCTGGTCTTCAGGTAGCATCGCCCCCGCCAACCGGTCAATGTGGGCCAGCTCCTGAGTGCCCTGCATGATCGGCTTACCGGCGATCGCCCCGTAGGCACTAGCAAACCGCGACAGGAACTGCCCCTTGAGCTTGTCCCGCACCGCCTCATAGGCTTTAGCATCGCCGCCCATCATCTTAGAAAAGCGCTGCCACTGGGTTGAGCCACCCCCGCCACCGGTCACCGCCGTGGCATCCATCTCGCCAGATTCGATCTTGGCCTGCTTGGCATTTAGTTCAGCAATCCCATCGTCTAAGGCTTCCTGGGATATCTTGAATCCATCAAACTGGGCTCGAAGCTGTTCCCGCTGTTTCTGTAGTGCATCCACAGCATTCTGCTGATCAGGGGTGAGGGTAGGGCCACCAAACAGTGATCCCATCGCCATCACGGGCTCATCCTTCTCTACCGTGGTAGATTCCGGCTCATCCTCACCCGGCCCCTCTAGGACCTCGCCCATGATCTCCGTAACGGCATATTCCCTGAGATGTCGCCGCTCCTGAGTGCTCATCTCGTGCCAAGGCTTCATCGCGGCCCGCGCCATGGGCGTAGCGGCCAAGGTGCGGTGGGCTGCCTCAATGGCTGAATCCCGATCAAGCGACTGCTGATTCAACGCCTCAGCATCATCGGTTTTGCGCGACTTGCGCTGGCGGGCAGCTTCGCGATCGCCCAGATCCTGATAGTGCCTGCGCACCTCGGCATCGCTGACCTTGCGACCCGAGAACATGCCCCGATCCAATTTATCGACGGTTTCACGCACCCGTGCCGACGCCGCCTCATCCAGCCCCAGAGCTTGATAGGTGCCAGGGGCAAACAAATCGCGCCGTACATTGAGCGGGTTTTCGCCATTAGCGACCCTTGCCCCCAGGTACTGCCTAACGGCATCCTCCAAATCACCGTCACTCATGCCCGGAGAGATATCCAAGTCCGTGCCGAACTTCTGGGCTTCATCTTGGACGCTGGAAAAGGTGTTTTTAGGCCGGTAGGCAAACCCGGTTGGGGTGAAGTCAGCTTCATCATGATCGCCGCGCTTAATGGCGATCGCCTGCTCATACGCCTCCCGATCCTCTGGGTTATAGGACTGCTCCAGAATCTTCTTTAGCCCCGACTCATTCACCGTCACGAGTTGCCCATCCGGCCCATCATCTACGGTCAGGTCCTCTGGATCGAGCTGGTAGGCATCGAAGGCACTAGGGCGATCGTCGAAGTCGGAGGGGCGATCTCCCCATTGAGACGGCACTAGCTCACCAGCTTCTGACACCGCTTTTTTGGGCGCGAACACCAGAGATCGCGGCTGTGCTTCCAGCGCCGCTGTCATGGCTGCCGATGCCTGGAGCTGTCCCACTGCGCCGCCTAGAAGCTTTTGGGCAGCAGCATGGAGCTGCTGAGATTGATAGGTGAGGTTGTCCAACTCAATCTGCTGTTGAGGGGTGTAATCGCCGGATTGCTCACCACCCCCAAACAAGCTCGCCTGACCCGACTTAACCTCATCCTCCAGTTGCATCATCCGGGTATGAACTTCCCGCAGTTGGGCCATAATCGGTTCCGCTTCCTCCATGGTCTCTTCGGTGAGCTTCCGGGAGAACTCGGCATGGTGAGCCGTCTGCGCTGCCACCACCCGTTCATATTCGGTCGGGGATAGGGACTGCTTCATTTGATAGGCCAGCAGTTTGGCCCCCTCGTTATGGCCTAGGGTATCGATCAGGGTCCGATCAATGGTGTTTTGCTTGAGCACGTCCGAGGCAATTTCCCCGAGCTTGGCATAGCCCCCAAAGGTGACGTGTTTCCGCAACCCAGCGGGGTCTACTTGGCCCACTAGGGATAAGAGAGAATCGTTGGCGATCGCGTCCTGTAGGGTCTGGGCATTGGCCTCTAACTGGTCAAGGGCATCGTGGGAAACATCCCCCACCCCATAGGTTTCATAGCCCCGCTCTTTAAAAGGGGAGCCCTGCCGAATCTCCTTAAAGGCGTCCTTCTCACCCTTATCAATTTCCTTGCGCGCCGCCGCCAATTGAGCCACTTTGGCCGCGGCCTCAGCATTGAAGGTGAAACCCTCGGGCAGTTGTTCTTCCTTCGGCTGTTTCACCCATTGGGATGGGTCGTAGAACGACTCATCCTGAGACGGATCGCCGCCATTGGTAGAGTCATGCTCGGCCACATTGGATGCATGGCGCTTCGCCGCTGCATCCCACTTGTCATAGACCTGATCGGGCTCATCGTCCCCCGTGCGCACCAGGTAGCGACCGTCGGGCAGTTGCTGGATCTGGCTGATATCCTCACCGTCAGTATTGGTGGCCACATGATCGCGACCTTGGATCAGCTCATTGCCCAAGCCCTCTAGGGATTCATCCCCCAGCCGCGCCGCCGCCCTGGCCTCATGGTCGGTGATCAGCTTGTGCTCATAGGCCCGCTGAATCTGCTTAACCTTTTGGGTGGCCTCGCGGGTTTTAGCTTGCCACTGCCTGACCTCATCCTCATCGGCTTCTAGGGCTGGGGGAGCCTTGAGCGCGTCAATGTGCTCATCCCCTAGACCGGTCTCAATACCCGCTTCCTTTAGGTAGTCCAGCGTTTCCAGCGCGTTTTTGTGGCGCTCAGTCTGGTGATGCTCCTTGGCCTTGGTGATCTCCTGCTTTTCAGCATCTTGAGCTTCCGGGGTTTGGGTTTCTAGCCGTTTCCGCTCCTTCTCCGCGCGCGCCACCTTGCGCTCTTTGGCCTTAGCTTTCCACTGGTCAGGCGATCTCAGCTTATCTAGCTTGAGATAGTTAAGCTTGCCCCCAGCGCCACCAATCACTGACGCAGACCCATCCTCATGGGGCTTAATCAGGATCGGCACCCCCTTGGAATCGGCCCCCCCTGGATGCACCGTGATCCAACGCGCCCCCGGCGGGATGTTTGATGATTTGGGACTGCTGCCAACGCTTGAGGCAGTCGGTGATGATGCTTGAGGGCGATCGCCCCCCTCGGAGGGCTCAGGCTTACCCATGCTGGTGACGTTGGGGCCTTTGACTTTAGCCGCCGTCCCAGGCACCAGACCCAATTGGGTACGCTCAACCTTGCCCGCTTTCTTCTCCAGGGGCTGACCGCCGTCCCCATCGAAATAGCGCACCCGCCATAGCTTCTTGCCGCCGCGATGAACCTCTATGTGGCCATCGTTGGAGAATTGCAGGCGATCGCCGTCGGTGGGTTCCCATGGCTTGGGGCGCAGAGGTTTTAGTGCCGTCTTGGGCTTTA
>JAQCKL010000444.1 GCA_027592485.1 Cyanobacteriota bacterium | reverse complement strand
GCCTTGAGGCGCTCCTGACTTGCTTTGGGAACGCCTTTTTTTAGCTTGCTAGTCTAAACTCCAGTAGTCACCTCCGGTGATTAACAGGCTGCTGTCAGGGCTGAAGCCGAGGGTCGTCACCAGGCCGTTGAAGCTGGGCAGGGTTTGGTGAAGTTGTCGATTGGCCACGGACCAAATGCGGACGGTGCGTTGAATGTCACTCACTGCCAGATAATGGCCATCGGGGCTCAGGGCGGTAGCCGTGAGGGTGTCGCTGTCTTCTGCCAGGACTCGATACGGGCGACTAGAGGCCATATCCCACAAAAAGATTTGCCCTTCGTCGCGGGCAACGGCGATCGCGCGATGGGGAGCAGAGGCATTGTTTTCGGGGCGATAGCCGACGGTGCCTAACCAAGCGGTGACCCTGCCCTGAAAGCGGTGGCAGGGTGCACCGGTGTCTAGGTGCCATTCCACGGCGCTGCCGTCTTGGCCAGCGGTGGTGACATAATCGCCGCCGGGGCTAAAGGCGATCGCGGTGACGGCCCCGGTGTGGGCCTTGATCTGTCGCCAGCATTCCCCTGACTCTAGCCGCCAGAGATAGAGCTGTCCTGTCACCGTGCCCCCGGCCAACACCCGCCCGTCTGGGCTATAGGCCAAGGTTTTTAACGGCGAAATTGCCTCGGGGGTCAGGATTTCAGGGCCATAGCTAGACCCTAGGGTCCACAGTTGGACTAACCCATCTTGGCGACCCACGGCCAGGTTCTGGCCCCCAGGGCTAAAGGCCACGGCCAAGACTGAGCTGGGCTGATCAAAATCTAGTCCAGCCTCCAAGCGCCCATCCTGGGGACGCCACAGCAGTAACTGGCCCGATTGATCGCCCACCGCCACAAGGCTCTGGCTGGCCTTCTGGCTGGCGCTCTGGCTGGTGCTCTGGTTGGCATGCGGGTTCACCCAGATTGCCATCACCGGTTGCTGCCCTAGGGGTTTAGCCAGGTTAGCCTTAGCCAAGTCAGCCCCCGTCAAGACAACCCCTTGCCACTCGTCTGACTGGAGATCGGTCCCCCATAGGCTCAAGCCTTGACAGTCTAATTCGACGAGGGGCAACTGCCAGTACTGGGCTAGGTTCAGCAGATTGCCAGCGCTATAGCCAGGTTGCTGTTGACCAAGGTGCCGACTGGCGGTGAGCTGGGTTTTGACCCAGTGGAGCCGCGCCTCTCGCTGAGGTAGCCCCTGCCCTAAGGTCTCGGCCAGGGGGATCAGGAGCCGCTGCCGCTGCTGTTGCTGAATCGGCTCTGGGGCGTCGGTTTGCACGAGAGGGTAACGATGGAGTTTCTGCACGGTCTGTGGGGGCGCGTTCCCACGGAAGGTTTTGACCCAGCGATCGCAGAGGTGCGCTTCTAGCAAACGGGGTAGGGTGAGGGTGATATGGGCATCCTCCACCCGGATTCGACATAATCCTCGGTCACACAAGGATTCCACAACGGCAAACGCCTCTTCCGGATCTAAGGGCGTGGTCAGTTGATTGGGAAGCTTGGCCTGGTGGGCTAGGGCTAGCTCCGTCAGGATGGCCAGTTCATGGGGGCTGAGTACTGTCAACCAGGTGTCGAGGTAGGCCGTAATGGCTGCCGGTGGGGCCAGACTGGTGAGGTAGTGACCCAAGTCATAGCCCATGTACTTGAGCCGAGCCACCAAATGGGGCATCAGGCTAGGCACCCCCCCGAGCCACTGGTGTAGGGCTTGCCACTGCTCAGCATTGGCCCTTAGGGTCTGGGGCCAACAGGGGAGTTGGGCCAAGTCCTCGACCGTCAAACCGCGCACGACATACCGTCGCGATCGCCCGGCGAGCCCTCGGGGCCAGGCCCGTCCCACCCACAGCAAACAACTGCGGTGAGCTTGGGTGCTGAGGGCTTGTAGGAGGGTGTCGTAGCCTGGCAATACTGGATCATAGGTGCCCGCTAGCGCCGCCGCCTGGTAGAGGCGATCGGTGTCATCCAAAACCAATAGATTTTGGGCTTGATCGAGCTGCTGCACCAAAGCCGCGCACAGGCTGTCTAAGGTGCTATCAGGATGGGGAGAATATCCCATTTCGGCGAGTAGTTCGGTGACTAGGGTGAGGGGATCGGGGCGATCGCTCAAGGACCGGTAAATCACCTGCTGAAACCCATTCTGGAGATGACGGGCCAGCTTCACCGCCAGCCAGGTTTTGCCCACACCGGGGATGCCCATCAGTCCCACGAAGCGGCAGCCCTCTTGCAAGATCAGATGGCTGAGGCGGTTGATATCATCGGCGCGGCCCCGAAAGTCACTGATATCGATGCGCGGGATTCCCAGTTTGGGTGGGGGAGCGGGGGCGACAGCAGGGGCAACCGGGGGCTCTGGTTCGACCCCGTCAGGAAGGGTGTCCATTTGTTGGCCCCAGCGGGCGATCGCCGTGCGAAAGTTTTTTTTGCTGACGGTCATGCCCAGGGCCACCGACAGGTCTTTCCAGAGGGTGGGTCCTACATCCCGGCTCAGATAGCCAGGGCTGTACCCCGCTTGGTCGGCAATTTTTTCATAGGTGTGTTTGTGCCAAGATCCCTCTAGAACCACCCGCTCGATATCTCGCAGCCCCTCACTTTCAGGGCGCACCCGTTGGATGGCGATATCGGCATAGCGGAATGCGTCCTCAAAGCCCATTGTGGCGAAACTCAGAACTCGACCCCGATCTTGCCCTTGAGTGTATCCTGAGTTTTCCTGAACATTCTGTAAAGGGCTCAGTCAAAGTGGCCTTAGGGGCGGTTTCCGTTAACTACAAGCCGTTTCCCTGGCTCAGCCCTCGAAAATGACAACGGGAGCAGAGTCACCCAAGGTCCCTAGCCAGGGGGCCAAAGCTACGGCTAGCGCAAGGGTAGATGCTCTAGTGGAAGAGAGAGTCTACAGTGTGAATCGGACCCATCCCAATTATTCATCAGCCATGACATTTTCCTGCTTACCCTTCCGCACATGGATTTTCGGCTTAATCGTCGCGGGGTTGATGTTGACAGGCTGTGGGACTTTCATGGGTCCTAATAGCGCCGCCCTAGCCGCCGAGATCACCGTCTATCGCAGTCCTTCCTGTGGTTGCTGTGGCCTCTGGGTTGAACACATGCAGGCCGCTGGGTTTCATGTCCAGGATGAACTCACTGAAGATATGGAGGCCATCAAGGCTGAATATGGCCTGCCAGAGGTCCTGGCCACCTGTCACACCGCCATTGCAGATGGATACGTGCTCGAAGGGCACATTCCCGCCACCGACGTCCAGCGTTTGTTGGCCGAAAAGCCCGCCATTGCTGGCATTGCCGCGCCAGGAATGCCGATCGGCTCCCCCGGTATGGAGTCGGGGGAGGAGGTGGAGCCCTACAGAGTCTTTTCCTTCACGGAATCGGGGCAGATCAACGCTTTTGCCGAGCATTCCTAAGGTCTCGAATCGGGCCTCGGTGATTAACAACTGGGTCACTTTATTTGATCCTCATTCCTAACTCACCGCAGCTCATAGCCGGTGGCTTGGCGACCCTCATAAAACACCCATACCTCCGAGCCATCGGCCAACCTATAAACATCTGCCGACTCATTGCGCCAAGCGGGAAAGCCAAAGGTGCCTTTCATATCGCGGTAGTTCTGGGGCCAGGCCAACGACTGCAGCTTGGCCCATTCCTGGGGAGAGAGCTGTCCGGCACCGCCATAGGCCACCATGCCCGTTTGTTCCGCCGCCGTTGGTGCTGGGGTTAAGGTTGCCCAGTCAGCCTGACTGCAACCGAGGAGGGCGATCGCCATTCCTATGCCTCCGATCCATCCCCACCCCTTCATTAGCCCCTCCGCTGCTCGTCGGCATTGATTCCCACCTCCAGCTTAATTCAGGGGTTTGCGGCTAAATATAGCGTACCCCCGCCATCGAGACGGCCCTGGGCAAGCTGCCGGATAAGCAGGCGTTTACTCGATCTGCGGTGGAACATGCCTGTTCTCTGAGGTAGTGACAATCTCTCGGATCAATGCCAGTAAAGTGAAATAGAAGGGCAAGATACTGTAAGGAAGTCCTCCATCTGGAGGTTCGTGCGCTCAGCTTTGCCCTGCGGCGATTGCAAACAATGGCTAATGAAGCGAACACTTGTCGTCAATATGTCGAGCCAAAGCTTGCAACAGCAGGTTGGGACGGACAAGAACACGACTACACCGAGCAATACTATTTCACCGCTGGCAAGCTGAGGTCAAAGAACCGGCGGCAATTGCGGGGAAATCGGAAATTTGCGGATTACATCTTGCTTTACCACGGTGATTTTCCGTTGGCGGTTGTAGAGGCCAAGCGAAAGCACAAAACGCCGGATGATGGGCTTGATCAAGCGACTGGAGTTTAGACTAGCAAGCTAAAAAAAGGCGTTCCCAAAGCAAGTCAGGAGCGCCTCAAGGCAG
>JAQCKL010000443.1 GCA_027592485.1 Cyanobacteriota bacterium | reverse complement strand
GATGATGCGATCGGCCAATGAGTTTGGCACCTTTGGTGAATACTGGATTTATTCCTCCTGGGTGGCCGCCAAAGCCCCGAATGATTTGGCCTTCCATCCTTACAACACCTATGGAGAGACCACAGAGCGCTTCTTTGATGATGGAACCGGTTTGTTCTCAGCGGCCTTGAAGCAATTTCAGGCTGTTGGCCAAGATTCGGGTGAAGACTTTTCCCCTAGCTATGCAGCGGTGATGACCTTCATCCGAGCAACCTATCCCCCCAGTCCGCTCCCGTCTTCTTTATCTTTTGAGAGTAGCCCTCGCCACCTGAAAAAAGACGAGAAGAACATGCACATTGAGGAACAGCGATCGCGCTGGAATCCTCGCATGGCTCAGGTCACAAGCGTTGGCTAAACCCGCAAGTCAAATAACGGTTTACGGGAATGACTGACAAATGGGGTATCGATTAACGAGGGCAATGCCAAACCCCCATCCCCATTGCGATGGGGGCCGGGATATTTCCCCACACTTGGTCATTCCGTTGGCGGAGCCGCGCCGCTGGCGCTGTGAAGCGAAGCGTAAAGAGGAATCTCTATCCTCAGCGAAAGATTGAGATGGACTTCGACTCCGCTCAGCACAAGCCTCGACTGCGTTGCACTACGTTGCTCCTGCGGTACCCGCCTGCCTGAAAGGCATACGACATGACAGGGGTGATTAACCGAACTTGATATGACCAGGGCGGTTAAACGCCAGAGCATTTACTTAAGTTAATAATAAGCATCAAAACACATACTTTTATTGCGGTAAATTGCTATTCCCAGATGTTCCAGTGGATGCTGAGTAGCCAAAGTTTATCTCTGCCGATGGCCCGATCCTGGGGCTGCCGCTGTCGAGTCCTATGCCATCTCAGCTCTCCATCGCGCCTCGCTACACCCTAGATAATGGCACCCGTTGGCTAGTGGGCATCGACCCGGTGCGTCGTTATTGGATCAAAGTAAACAGCGATCCAGCGGTGACCATTGGGATTCCAGGGCTAGCGGTGGTTTCAACGGCAGAATTCACGCAATTCTTCCTGGATTTCCGTGCCCTTGAGCCTGGGGCCACCCTCACGCTGCCAACCTTTACCGCGACGGCCCTCAAGGTGCATGGTGTGGCGGATAATCTCTACGCGATCGCCTACCCCACCCAAAACGCCCCCACCTGGCATTTGTTTGATCGCGAAACCATCGAAGCCTTTTTGGTAGCCGCCCATCCCGATTGGCAATGTGCGCCTCAGGATCTAGACCTAGGCCGCGATCTGATGCTGAGATCGTGGCAATTGCCCAGCGCAGCCTCGTAAGAGGCTGTTTGAAAAGGGGGTAGGCCGGCATTGGATATGACTGGAGGCAGTCAGTACATCGGTTGTATCCCTGATGTTACCGTTGCTTGTTCGGGGTCGTTCCTGTATTCGAATTAACGGTACAAGGCTTTTCAAACAGCCTCTAAGACCGATGTAATTCGCTCCTACAATGGGATCTGGAAAAATGAGGCTTTAGCAACCCCAGTGGCAGATCTCAAGGCGCTGATTTTCGATGTGGATGGCACCCTGGCCGAAACCGAGCGGGATGGTCACCGGGTGGCGTTTAACCAAACCTTTGGGGCGGCAGGATTAGATTGGCACTGGTCGATCGCCCTCTACGGCCAGCTCCTTAATGTGACGGGGGGCAAGGAGCGCATCCGCTATTACCTCGAACTCGAACAGCCCCTGCTACCCGCTGGGGTCGATATCACCGCCCTCATTGCCGATCTGCACCAGGCCAAAACCCAACGATATCGAGCCTTAGTCGAGTCCGGTCAAGTCCAGCTTCGGCCAGGGATACGGCGGCTCATCGCCTCGGCGCGGGCAGCGGAGATCCGGCTGGCGATCGCCACCACCAGTCACTTCGATAACGCGATCGCCCTTTTAGAAACCACCCTCGGGCCAGATTCCCCTAGTTGGTTTGAGGTGATTGCCGCCGGAGATGTCGTTCCCCACAAAAAACCGGCCCCTGACATTTACCATTACGTGTTAGAAAAACTGCAGCTCAACCCTGCCCACTGCCTGGTCTTAGAAGACACCGACCATGGATTGATGTCCGCCCATGGGGCCGGTTTGACAACGGTGATCACGGTCAGCAACTATACCCGACAGCAAAACTTTGCCACCGCTGGCCAGGTGCTTGAGCATCTGGGGGAGCCAGGTCAGCCCACTCAGGTTTTGGCAGGACCCGCGTTGGCGAAGGGCTACTTTGATTTGGCGACAGCGGAACGATTGTTGGACAGTAATCAGTAAACAGGGCCTTGCCAAGCCGTTTTCACCCGTGATCAGGGGCTAGGTTCTGCAAAATACGCTGCAACGCATCCCGTAGTACGGGCAAATCTATGCGCGTGGTTTGCCAAACGATTTCCACATCTACCTAAAAGTATTCGTGGCTGTCTGGCGTCGCTTTATCTCGTGCGACTGAACCGAACAAAAACAAGGATTTCACGGCAAACTCATCTAGGCGATCGCGGTGGGTCCCGAGTAACCCCAGAACCGGTTGTTTATCGATCAGGGCTCTCTCCGTTGACTGACTTTTGACGTCCGACTCGCTTGCCAACCCCTCTAACATCCTTCCCCCACCGGTTGTTGCCCAATCCGTCGCCAGAGGTCAAACACCACTTGAATGGTGCAGGCGATCGCCAGTAGCGCCGCCAGTCCCCAAGCGGAGAGGGTGGTGCCCGCGATCGCCAAAATCACCATAAAGGCGGCAGAACCCAAACGGTAGGCACTTAAAATCTTGCGGAATCTGGGGGTACCAAGGGTGCAGGTCAGCCAATGGAGTACCGCTAGGGCCATGAGGCAGAGGGCGATACTGCCACAGACCAACCAGCGTTCAGCGGTGGTGGGAACGGCTGTGGTATCAGCAATCAAATGCTCGACCCCAACCCCGGCAGCGGCTAAGCCTAGGGTCAACGGTAAATGGGCATAGAGCCAGGTCAGCCCCGGCCACATTTTGCCCCGCTGCATGGATCGCAACGGTGAGCCATCGGCAGAGTCAAAGTAGAGCCACCAGAGGCTAAAAGCCATGGTCAGCCCCAGCAATGCGGTCAAGATGGAGGGCAAGCTCCAGTCCAATTCCACCAACCCATTCACTACGCCAATGATGGATTCCCCCAGGACAATGATGGTGAAGAGACCAATGCGCTCGGGGATGTGGGTCATGCTGATGGGCAGTTTTACCACCAAGGCTTGGCCAGTGATGGGAGTGACAAAGGCAATCAGCAGTCCGATCACCCAAAGTCCGTAGCGCCAGGGGGCGGGTACCACCATGGACGCCAGCCAAAAGCCGATGCCCAGCCCAAAGCCCACAATGTAGCGCCAGACCAAGGGTCGGGCTTCGGCCACGAATGCCCCCGCGATCGCATATTGCCCTAGCAAGACACAACGAAAAGCAACATAGCAACCAGCGAATCCCACCGAGGCCGCCGCCAAGCCATGGTGCATATGCACCGCCATGGCTGCCACAATGCCCATTTGCACAAAGGTAAACAGGCGATCGGCAATGGTATCGGAGTCAAATCGCGTCGCGTAAAAAGTCGCCCCCACCCAGCACCACCACAGGGGAATAAAAAACGCCACAAAGCTAAACAACCCGGCCATGGAGATGTCTTTACTGAGACCGTGGGCAAGCTGGCCGATCGCCGCCACAAAAATCAGGTCGTAAAACAACTCTAGCCAAGTGGCTTTACGCTCGTGGGATCCCTCCTGATCACGACGTATCTGAGGGGGATGCCAAAGGCGGGGGGACATAGCGTTAACCGATAGACCTACAGTTTGGCGTGGCTACCGTCGCAGAACGGGGCATTGCCGGTGTGCTTGCACTGGCATAAGGCTACCTGCTTTTTCTCCTCAATAGTGAACTTGAGGGGGGTAAAGCTGGTGCCCTTATGGCTGCCATCGCAAAAGGGCTGGTTCGCTGACTGACCACAGGTGCAGTACCAGTAGTCACCGGCATCTAGTTCCATCACCGCAGGCTTGGTATCGGCGATTTTAGGGTCGCTCATAAAGTCTCCTTTTCAGCAAATGAACACGGTCAACAATCGGTCTTTCGACCCCTGCTGGGCCATGTCAAAGCATGACCCAGCAAGCTTTATCTGCCATCCTCCCAAGGGTCAGTCAATCTCTCTTTCGTAGGTTAGGGACGTGTTAGCAGAACCCAACCCAACCGGATCTGGGGTTAGGTCGGTTGCCTGACAAAAGGGGTTACCCACCCTGCGGGAAGAGCACCGCTCTACATCCCCCAACCCCTCTCCCAGAGGGCTGCCGTTTATACCCATCGCTGAATTGACCGACATGGGCTGATCCCCCGCTGTCGCCGCCCCCTTATCAAGGGGGCTAAGTAGGGACACATAAATAAACAGTGTCATTCCGACCAAAGGGAGGAATCTCGGACTCCGCTATGGGA
>JAQCKL010000442.1 GCA_027592485.1 Cyanobacteriota bacterium | reverse complement strand
GGATCATAAAGTCCTTCCAAATTGGGGCCACCATGCCGCCCCCTGTGGCCCCTGACCCTAAGGGGCTGTAGTCGTCATTGCCCACCCAAATCGCCGTCGCCAACTGGGGCACATAACCCACAAACCACACATCCCGCTGGGAGTCGGTGGTCCCGGTTTTACCCGCCACGGGTCGGCCAATTTGAGCCCCTGTGCCGGTCCCCCGCGCCACCACCCCTTGCAGCACATCCGTTAAAGATGCCGCCGCCCAAGGGTCCAGCACCAGTTGGGGTTTGGGGGTGTTATCCAGCAAGATATTGCCGCTGCTATCGGTCACCTGCACGATAAACGTCGGGTCAGAATGCCAACCATTGCTGGCAAAGGTGGCATAGGCTCCTGCTAGCTCCATGGGGGTTAGATCCACTGCCCCCAAGGGTAGGGAAATCACCGGCTCCATGGGACTCTCGATGCCCAGGAGACGACTCAGCTCGATAATTCGATTAATCCCTAGCTCTTGCCCCAACTTGATCGCCGGCACATTTCGAGACAGCTCTAAGGCCTTGCGGATGGGGATATTGCCCATGAAACTGCCGTCATAGTTTCTGGGGGTGTAGTACTCATAGCCGTCAGGGTAGGAGACCGCTGTGTCTTGAATGATGCTATCTGGGGTGTAGCGCCCAGAGGCAAAGGCGGCATAGTACACAAAGGGCTTAAAGGCAGAGCCCGGTTGCCGCTGGGCCTGGATGGCTCGATTAAACTGGCTGGTGGTGTAGTCAACGCCCCCCACCATCGCTTTGACAAAATGGGTGCGGGGATCGATCGCCACCAAGGCCATTTGGTCCGCATAGAAGCCCCGCTGCCGCAGTTGGCTGTGGTTGCGTTGGATGGTCTCCTCCGCAATCTGTTGAAGGGAGAGGTCGATCGTGGTTTGGACCCGCATGCCCCCTTTCAAGACCGCTTCCTTGCCAAAAATCTCGGTCAGCTCCTGAACCACCGCTTCGGTTACATAGGGAGAGGAGCTAGACCGGAAAGAGGTGATTTCGCCAATGAGCAGGGGCTGGGCTTTGGCCGTGGCCTCTTCTTCAGCGCTGATCCAACCCAGTTGTCGCATCCGGCCCAGGACGATGGCTTGGCGCTCTTTCGCCAGGGGATAGTCCACAAAGGGGCTATATTCCTCCGGGGCCTGAATTAAGCCCGCCATCATTGCCGATTCGGCCAGGGTGAGGTCGGCAGCTGACTTGTTGAAATAGCTTTGGGCAGCGGTCTCTACCCCGTAGGTGTTGTGCCCCCAATACACCTGATTCAGGTACAGCTCTAGGATCTGATCCTTTTCAAAAATTTGCTCAAGCCGCAGGGACAAGACCGCCTCCGCTACCTTGCGACTAATGGCTTGCTCTGAGGACAGAAATAGGTTTTTTACCAACTGCATGGTGACCGTAGATCCGCCCTCTACTGTGCTGCCCGCTTGGAAGTTGGCCAATAAGGCGCGGCCCACGCTGCTGGGGTTGATGCCCTTGTGGGAATAGAAATAGCTGTCCTCAATGGCCAGCACCGCCCGCTTGAGGTTAGGGGAAATATCGTCCAGATCGACCACATCCCGATTGGCTTCATCGTGGAGGCTATAGAGCAGCGTGCCATTGATGTCGTAGATGTAGCTGGTTTCGCTGGGCAGATAATTGCGCAATACCCGCACGTCAGGCAAATTGCGAAAGCTAATGGCTAGGCCGACCAATCCCCCAGCGGCGATGGAACTCACCAACATCGTCGTTCCCAGCAGGGTGGCTACGGTGACTTGACCCACATCCTGGATGTACTGAATCACGCCAGGGGAAGATTGGGACTGGCGGGGTCGTCGTTGGGGAACTGTGTTGGAAGACACCGGGTTTTGAATATATAAGGGGATGCGGGGCTTTGATGGGGCTGATGGTTTTGCAATTATAGGGGCTGGACTCGGCCACAGCGACCCACGTAAAGGGGAAAGTTACCCCATGCCAGGATACTTTGGCCCCTTTGCTGAGGCCCCCGAGTACTAGGCTGGGGCTTTGCGTAGTCGCAAAATGGTGCGCTGTCTTGTCCTAACCGGACTGGCGACTGCTATAGAATAGGCTACTCATCTGGACTCCGCCACTTTACGCCGCTGTCCGACTTTTTCGACTTGACTGCAACCACTTTTGAAACCAGCCCATGGTACCTATGCCTGACGAATTTGAATGGATCTATCGGGGCGTGACGGAGGTTTTCCCAGACCAGATCGATGGGGAAGACCCCCATCAAAATCTGTTAGTCCGTCTGAAAACCAGCGATCGCCCCCTCCGCATTAAATTGGGCATCGACCCCACCGGGGCTGAGATTCACCTGGGCCATAGCATTCCCGTGCGGAAGCTGCGGGCCTTCCAAGATGCGGGTCATACGGCGGTGCTGATCATCGGCGACTTCACGGCTCGTATCGGCGATCCGACCGGTAAGTCAGAGGTGCGAAAGCAGCTCACCGAAGCCGAAGTCAAAGCCAATGCCCAAACCTACCTGGAGCAGGTGCGGTCCATTCTAGACTTTGACACCCCAGGGCGGCTGGAAATTCGCTATAACTCTGAGTGGTTGACGGGCCTAGACCTGGGCAAGATTTTGGAGCTGTTTGCCACCATGACCGTGGGGCAAATGCTGGCTAAAGAGGGATTTGCCGAGCGCTATGAAAAGGGTACGCCGGTCTTTTTGCACGAATTCTTTTATCCGCTGATGCAGGGCTATGACTCTGTCGCAGTGAAAGCCGATGTAGAGCTAGGGGGCACCGACCAGAAGTTCAACATTGCGGTGGGGCGTGATCTACAACGGCACTTTGGCCTAGAGCCCCAGTTTGGCCTGTTGATGCCCTTGCTCCTGGGTACCGATGGGGCTCAGAAAATGTCGAAGTCCCTGGGGAACTATGTGGGTCTTCAGGAGGATCCCCTCACTATGTACTCCAAGCTGGAGAAGGTCCCTGACCACATGGTGATGCAGTACTTTGAGTTGCTGACCCGCTTGCCCTTAGATGATTTGCCGGAGAATCCCCGCGATCGCCAAAAAGCCTTAGCCCTAGAGATTACCCGCCAGTGCCACGGCGAGGACGCGGCTCAGCAGGCCCAGCAGGATGCGATCAATTTGGTCCAGGGGGATGGCGAAGCCGAAGCGGTGCCTGAGTTTTCCCTTGCCGCCGTCAATTTTCCGGCCAAAGCCTTTTATCTCCTGGGAGCTACCCCCCTCTGCCCCAGCAGCAGCGATGCCCGGCGGCAAATCAATGGCGGGGCGGTCAAGTTAGAGGGCGATCGCATCGCCGATCCCAACCTCACCTTTGAGACCCCCGCAGCACTGGTGGGCAAGGTCCTACAAGTGGGCAAAAAGAAATTCGTCCGCCTCGTAGATTGATAGCCGTTGCATCCCAGTAACGACCGGTTCCCCCTGCCCCCTAGCTCCTCTGCTCCCTAGCAATTTGAGGGAAGTCTGGCCACACTTTTGGACAAATCCTACCCATGACACCCCAAGATCGCATCATCGTGCCGCTGGATGTGCCTACGGAGGCCGAAGCGTTGGCCTTGGTGGAACAGTTGCCTGAGGTGACGTTCTGGAAGGTGGGGCTAGAGCTATTTGTGAGTAGTGGCCCCGGCATTTTAGAAGCCCTAAAGATGCGCCAAAAACGGATTTTTTTGGATCTCAAACTCCATGACATCCCCAATACCATGGCCGGGGCTTGTCGAGCGGCAGGACGCTATGGCGTAGATTTGCTGACGGTCCACGCCACGGCTGGCAAAGCCGCGCTGATTGCCGCTCAGGAGGCCGTTCAAGCGGGAGCTGCCCAAGCTAATTTGCCACCGCCTCAGATCATTGCGGTGACGGTGTTGACCAGTATTCAAGGGCGATCGCTAGCTTTGGAACTCAAAGTCCCCTTGGAGCTTACTGACTATGCCTTACAACTGGCATTACTGGCCCAAGACAGTGGGTTATCTGGCGTGGTGTGTTCACCGCAAGAGGCCCAACAGCTACGCAGCAGTTGCGGAGACGAGTTGCTACTGGTCTGTCCTGGGGTGCGGCCAAAAGGATCTCAAATCGGCGACCAAAGCCGGGTAATGACACCGATACAGGCAATCCAGGCGGGAGCAGATTATTTAGTCATCGGTCGGCCCATCACCCAGTCCCCCAACCCAATGCTGGCCTATCAGGGGATTTGTGATGAGCTGAACCAGATGCTTTAGTCGCCGAGATCTAAATCTGCAAACCTGCCTAGGATTGGCGACGACGGAACCGCCGCTTTTGCCGGTGGCGGGCGATTTCCTTACGCTTACGCTTTTCGGCAGGGGTTTCAAAATGACGGTTCTTTTTCATGTCGGCAAAAATGCCAGCACTAGAAACCTTACGCTTAAATCGCCGTAGAGCCGATTCAAGCTGTTCGTTTTCACCTAAGACCACCTGGGCCATGCAGTCGCCTCCTATAGATTTGTGTACAAATGAGGTTGAAAAA
>JAQCKL010000441.1 GCA_027592485.1 Cyanobacteriota bacterium | reverse complement strand
CATGAGCGACTGGCGGAGGCGCTGGATTGGCAAACGCTGTGGATGTTGCCCAACACTGCCGGTTGTAAAACCGCTGAGGAAGCAGTTCGGGTGGCCAGACTGGGGCGAGAGATGGCCAAGCTGTTGGGGCAAGAGGACAACAACTTCGTCAAGCTGGAAGTGATTCCCGATGCCAAGTATCTATTGCCCGACCCGATCGATACCCTCAAAGCCGCAGAGCAGTTGGTGAAAGAAGGGTTTGCGGTGCTGCCCTATATCAATGCCGATCCCTTATTGGCCAAGCGTTTGGAAGAGGCGGGATGTGTGACGGTAATGCCCTTGGGTTCCCCGATTGGCTCTGGGCAGGGCATCCGGAATCAGGCCAATATTCAGATCATTGTCGAGAATGCCTCGGTTCCGGTGGTGGTGGATGCGGGCATTGGCACCCCCAGTGAAGCGGCCCAGGCGATGGAGTTGGGGGCAGATGCCCTGTTGATCAATACGGCGATCGCCCAAGCCACCGACCCGGTAGCGATGGGACGGGCCATGGGGCTGGCCACAGAAGCGGGGCGTTTGGCCTATGCCGCAGGGCGAATTCCGGTGAAATCCCACGCCAGCGCCAGCTCACCTCTGACAGGGACAGTTACCGTTGCCGGTTAAGCCTACCATTGGCCCTAGGGCTAACCCAGACGCTGAGGACTCACAGTTGCCCCCTGAACCGGTCGAGAATCTATGAAGGCGAGGGTCGAGCGATAGAATGGGGAAACCGCAATTGTTTAGCTGCTTGAGGGGTTATGTCCGTTCTGGCTCCGATCGCCGTTTTGGCGCTACTTATCTTTGTCCATGAAATGGGTCACTTCCTGGCTGCCCGCTTCCAGGGCATCCATGTAAATCGATTCTCCATTGGGTTTGGTCCCATTCTTTGGAAGTACCAGGGCTCTACGACCGAATATGCCCTCAGAGCCATTCCCCTAGGGGGATTTGTCGGTTTTCCGGACGATGATCCCGACAGTGACATTCCGCCTCAGGATCCGAATCTGCTTAAAAACCGCCCCATCCTCGATCGCACCATTGTGATCAGTGCCGGGGTGGCTGCCAACTTGCTGTTTGCCTACCTCGTTTTTGTGGTGCAGTTTGCCAGCGTGGGTGTGCCCCAGGGCTTCACCCCGGAGCCGGGCATTCTGGTGCCCCAGATCGTCTCTGAAAGTTCCCCCGCTGCTGTGGCTGGGTTGCAGGCGGGGGACGTGATTCTGCAAGCCAACGGCCAGCGCCTCACCACGGCAGAAAACACAGTGGATGATTTGGTCACCCTGATTCAAGAAAATGCTGAGCAACCCCTTGAGTTCTCGGTGCAGCGGGGCGATCGCACCCTCGACCTAACGGTAATTCCTGAACTGAGCGATAACGGCAAACCCGTCATTGGGGTGCAACTGCAGCGCAACGGCACCCTCGACTATCGTCGGGCCAGTAACGTATTCGAGCTGTTCTCTTTAGCCGCCCAAGAGTTCCAGAGCATGTTGGTGCAGACAGTGCAGGGCTTCGTCATGCTGATCACCAACTTCTCTCAGATGGCCAGCCAAGTGGCGGGTCCGGTCAAGATTGTAGAACAGGGAGCCGGTTTGGCTCGGGCCAACATCAATAGCCTCTTCCCATTCACCGCTATCATCAGCATCAACCTGGCGATCATTAATATCCTGCCGTTACCGGCCCTCGATGGCGGGCAACTGGCCTTTTTACTGATCGAAGCCCTGCGCGGTAAGCCATTACCGGAGCGCTTCCAGGAAAATGTGATGCAGACCGGTTTGGTCTTGTTGCTGGGCCTTGGGGTATTCCTGATTGTGCGGGATACATCCCAACTGGCAGTCTTTCGGGACTTGCTGCAGTGAGCCGCCGCTCTAAATCGGCCCAGAAGCAGCGGGCTCTAGAAGTCTTGACCCGACTGAAACGGCTCTACCCCGACGCCACCTGCTCCCTGGATTATGACAGTCCAGTCCAGCTCCTAGTGGCGACCATTTTGTCCGCCCAATGCACTGATGAGCGGGTGAATAAGGTCACGCCAGCCCTGTTTGCCCGTTTCCCCGATGCCCCAGCCCTGGCCGGGGCAGACATGGATGAGCTGCAGGAACTGGTGCGCTCCACCGGCTTCTATCGCAATAAGGCCAAAAACATTCAGGGGGCCTGCCAAAAAATTGTCAAGGATTTTGGCGGGGAGGTGCCCCAGCGAATGGAGGAACTGCTGACCCTGGCGGGGGTGGCCCGCAAAACCGCCAATGTGGTCATGGCCCACGCCTTTGGCATTAATGCTGGGGTGACGGTGGATACCCACGTCAGGCGATTGAGCAATCGCCTCGACTTTACCCGCCAGGACAACCCGGTCAAAATCGAGCGGGAGCTCATGGCGCTGCTGCCCCAACCGGACTGGGAAAACTGGTCAATTCGGTTGATTTACCATGGCCGGGCGGTTTGCATGGCCCGCAATCCCCAGTGCGATCGCTGCCAACTCGCCGACCTTTGCCCCAGCGCGACCAATCCGGTTATCCAAACGAAGGTCCCTCGCCGAGGGTCTAGGGTTGCTGAGGTTTAGGGTACGGCTTTGAATTTTGAATTGTCTAAGGAATGAGGATTTAATAACTCCACCATTCTTGCTCCCTCTCCCTTTCTTGTAGCTTGCTTCTCGCAGAGTATGCCCTTCGGGCTATAGTTTGGGAGAGGGTTGGGGCGTAGAACTGTGCTCTTCCCGCAGGGTGGGCCATGCCGAATCTTATTGAGTTCTTGTTCCTAAGCGGCATTAGCTGTATTGAGGGGTAATCTCTGACTGAACCGTCAACCCCCGTTCCGCCAACGTTGCTTCAAACAGGGCTGTCGATAGACCCTGCTCTACCGGCCAGACTCCCGGTTTGGCCAATGCTCCAGACAGCATCCCCTGGGCAATACTGCCCGTACCCATACCCGCTACCGCTGCCGTGTCGCCATGGCGAAAGGTAGCGCGATAATCGACGGGCTGCTGGTTTTGAATGCCGTGAATATGGACCTCCATGGCAATGCCGACCCCACTAATCGGGTCCGTCACTTGGGTCATGCGATAGCTCACCTGGGCCAAAAATTCCACCATTGCCGGTTGTTGTAGCCAAGCCTTGGGCACACCATGGGCCATCAGCCAGGTCAAATGATTGTAGAAATCGGGGAAGGATCCAAACTTGGTGACCACGGTCTCCACCGGAAACGACGTGGCCAAGGTCATCGCCTCCACCGTATTGAACCAATACACCCCACAACGGCCATCGGGGGGCGGAAAAGTCACCACCTGCCGCTGGCTATAGGGTTTCACCGTCTGCCACTGACCTGCAATCCAGGCTGGAAAGGGATGCTGTAACTCCAAAAAGGTGGTGCGCATGACCGTTACCCCAGCCCCCCCTGAACCAGCCACCCCATAGTTGAGTTGAATGGTGGTGGCCTGATCCAGTTGCTCTATCCCCTGGCGCACCATGCTGTTAGAGATCCCCGGAAAGACTCCAGTGCCCACCATCGCCGTCACCCCAGCGGCTTGGGCCTGGGGGCAGAGGGTCAAGGCCGCCCTGACGTAGCCAGGATTGTCGGCCACATCCAGGTAATTCACCCCCTGGGCAAGGCAAGTTTCGAGGACATGGCGATCGCGATATTTAAACGGCCCTGCACAATGGATGACCAGATCATGGGTTGCAATCGCGGCGGTGACCGCCCCCTGATCCGCCAGGTCTAGGGACAAAAAATCACAGCGCCCTTGGCTGAATAAAAGCTGCCGACGGTGGCGACCCGCCTGAGTCACGGTAGCTGGGGTGTGGGCCAGAATATCAGCGGTCACCTGGGTGCCAATGCGGCCCTGCCCCCCCAGAATCAAAACCTTTTTTGTCATGTTCTCTTGGCCCTAAAACCCTGGGCAAGACTATTATGGCCGTCGCCAGTCCGGTCAGGGCAAAACTGCAAGTTATCAAAGGTACCCACAAGAGGTGTCCCTACAGCGGTTTTAATCGCCCATCAATCCTGACAGCAATCCAAGAATTTGTTCAAACGACCGCCCTGGATATTTGACTAGGTGTAGCGGCTTGCAAACAGCAGAGCTCGTGCTCGCAAACAAGACGATTTTGGGCTCAGATTAAGTGCGAACAGCTTGCAAACAAGACTTTCGGCTCACATTAACTGCAAATAAGCTGAAAGGTTTTAGTAGTAGGGCGTTTAACGATTTGACCACGAGTTGTATATGGAGCATCAGGACAAACGCCGGTAGTGAATTTTAGTAAAGGACAGAGGACATGGCAGGATATTCAGACCTATGGAGTCGCTCCCTGACCAGGTGATTGTATTCGTGGATGAACGTCCAGATCGCCCCAATATGGTTCTCTAACTTCTAAGCCTACGGCAGGCTTCGCCAACGAGAATCACAGGGTCTTTCTAAGAGGATGTTTGAAAAGTTATTCGGTGTCAAAATCGCTACGCGAGTCGCCGCACCATGATGCG
>JAQCKL010000440.1 GCA_027592485.1 Cyanobacteriota bacterium | reverse complement strand
ACCATGCTGCGCTACGGCTATAACAAATCTCTGGCCGCAGGGGTGATCACAGCGTCGGGGACCTTAGGGCAGATTATCCCCCCTAGCATTGTGTTGGTGGTGCTGGCGGACCAGCTGGGGATTTCCGTGGGAGATCTGTTCATGGGTTCGGTGATTCCGGGACTCCTAATCGCCGGGGCTTTTCTCCTACACATTGGGGTGGTGGCCCTAGTGCGTCCCGATTGGGTCCCGGCTTTACCCCCAGAGATGCTGCAGCTCAAGGGCCGAGCCATGGCCCAAAAAGTGGTACAGGTGATGCTGCCGCCTTTGGGCCTGATCTTGGTGGTGTTGGGGAGTATTTTCTTTGGCATCGCCACTCCCACAGAGGCGGGGGCGTTGGGGGCATTGGGGGCGATCGCCCTCACCGCTGCAAATGGACAACTTAGCCGTCAGACATTGGCCCAGGTCTGTGATGGCACCCTCCGCACCACTACCATGGTGATGTTTATCTTGTTGGGGTCTACGGCCTTTAGCCTCGTGTTTCGGGGGCTGCGGGGCGACCAATTTATCTACGATGTGCTGGCTAATTTGCCAGGGGGACAGTTCAGCTTTTTACTGCTGAGCATGACCACAATTTTTGTACTGGGCTTTTTTATCGATTTCTTTGAGATTGCCTTTATCGTGGTGCCGCTGTTTGCACCGGTGGCCACGCAGTTGTTTGGGCCGGAAGCATTGGTCTGGTACGGGGTGATTGTGGGGGCCAATCTCCAGTCTTCGTTTCTGACCCCACCGTTTGGATTTGCGCTGTTTTACCTACGGGGGGTGGCCCCGAAGTCAGTGACTACGGGGGATATTTATTGGGGGGCGATGCCGTTTATCTTGCTGCAGTTGGCTGTGCTGGTGTTAATTATCAGCTTCCCGCCGTTGGTAACGTATTTGCCTTCGCTGATTCGATAGGTTGGGGCTTTGCTATCCACTGTTTCAGCAATCCTGATGCCTTCTCCATAACCACGCTCCGTAACCACGTTACACAGTGACCAACTGTGCCAAGAGGGGTTCTGCCAAGGACTGCTGTTTGCCAGCCATGAGGGTATTTAAATGGGCTTCCATTCGTTGGCAAGCATCAAGGTTGGGCGCATAGATTTGACCTGACTGCCGCGTAAACAGCACGTCGGTCATTAAGGCCCGATAAGGCTCACTCCCCAAACTGGCGGCACTGAGGTGCGATCGCCCCGCCATATCAGGCACCAAGCCAGGGGGCAGATGACCTTCCAATAGGGCCAAAATCCGCCGATGGCAGACCTCGGTATTGACGCCCTGTTGATCCAGTAAATGCAGGATTCCCTGCAAAGGCATGGGCTGATTGGGGATCACCTTAAGAATTTCTTGCAGCAAGAAATAGTCGCTGTACTGGTGGCGAGGCCCGTCTAGCACTTGGGGGTAACGGCAGAGGTTGACCAAGCCATAGGCCACCCGACTGCAACTGGGGGGACGATTGCTTGGGTAAGTATCTTGAATGATGGTGGCGTTGGGAAACTTTTGCCTGAGCCAGCGAGCAATGGTGGCAAAGGAGGCATTCCCGCCGGTGCAAATGACTTGATGTATTCCCTGGGAAGACAAGCCCGTTTCACTCATGAGCGCGTTCAGGTGCTGATTAATCCGTTGAATGTAAGGCACCAAAATGCGGCTCTCTAGATCCCGCCTCAGCACCCGCCAGGATTGATCGCCCAATTCCAGATGGAACTGCGCTTGATTGTGCAAAATCAGCTTGCCATGGCGAGCTGCTTCTAGCAGGCTTTGGCCCAAAGGCGATGATTCTAATTTTTGCCTGAGGCGAATCCGTGCCGCCACATCGGGCTCCGCTAGGCGGGGCAGATCCAAGGTTTCTAATTCAAGGGTTTCCCAGCGACTATTTTGGACGTCAGGGGATGCGGCTTGCCAGTCCCAGCCGGTCCCTTGGGGGGACCTAGAATTGCCGGTTGACCGAGTTTGGCGGCGGTCTGCCGGGATCAATAATTGGCTGATGACATCTAAATCGAGAGCATCACCGCCATAGGCCAGGCTCCGCAGGGTGAAGTCTTCGCGACTGAGGGCACTGAGCGGATTGGGCAGATTGACAATGCCCAGATCGGTGCTACCAGCCCCGGAATTGATGATCACGGTCCCCCCCTGCCACTGGCATTGGTAGAGGGTTTGGGTTTGGTTGCCTTGGGGTTCGAGGGGGATGCCAGGATCGGGTAAACCTGAGAGGACGGTCGCGATCGCCTCCTCCACAAACAACACTTGACTCGCCGAGGAGACCAGTTGGGTGGCGAGGATGACCTCGCGCAGATTGATGCGATAGGTATCTGAGGCCATTGTCGAATGCCCAACGATCACCCCTTGTAGCTGCTGTAACGCTCGCTGCAAAGGGATGCCATCCAAGCCCGCCGCGCCCATGGGTGCGGCGGGGTAACTGACATCAGCTGTTTTGAGTTGACGCAGGGTGCTAAGGAGTGCCTCGGTTGCGGCCATGGCCTGCTGGATTGGCAGCGTGTCGTGATCAGACCACTTTAATCGTGGCTGACTGTTGCCCTGCCCATCTTGATAGGCCACACCCACGGCCAGCCAGGCTTTCATTTGAGTGGCGAGGTGGGTCTGGCCGGTGGATTCCCCTTGCCAATTGAGGGTCAGGGCGCTGGGACCCGTCGCGCCGAGGGTCCAGTCAGAGGCCATGCCATCAACTGCCGTACCGTCAACGCCATTAAAGAGGGCTACGGTCGGGAGTCGAAACAGGGTTTCAGCGGTAGTGCTCGCAATGCCTGCATCGGTCCAATACAAGGGATAGGCTTGGCCATCAAACCGATTCATTAACACTGCCGAGATGCCAGTGGTGCCAAAATCAATGCCCAAAAACCAATCCTGATCGGGGTCTGGAGGCGCTTCTTCAGGGGGATCCTGGGGGTGAGCTGGCACCGGCTCGATCTGTCCCGATGCTACCGGTTGAGGGCTGGGGGCGATCGCTAAACCCACCGTGGCCAGATTTTCTGACTGCAAGCTGGAGAGGATATCCGTGTCATCCTGGGCCAACCCCAAAGCATCGAGGGATAGATCTAGAGGTGCTGTTTCTGAGCCACTATCCAACCCATAAATGCGTTCTGATCTGGGCTCCGATGGTTCCGATGACTCTATTTCGGATTCGCTATCGACCTCTAACCCCTCAGGTAAGGTGGGCTCTGGCCCATCAAGGGCTAACAATGCCTCTAAGGTCAGGGCCGGGCCAGTTTCTTCACTGGTCTCCCCACTGGTTTCTAGGGCGGCATCAGCCGCTGCTTCGCTGCCTTGACTATTGGCGAGGTCGCGATTGCCCTCATCATTGAACAAATTGTCGGAGATGACGGGGAGCGGTTCTGGTGCTAAGGGGGGAAATAAATCCAGCAAGCCGGGATCTGCCAAGTCGAGATCAGGACCACCCTCGGGAACGCCCTCATCGCTGGAGAAGAGATCAATGGGACCTGGGTCAGGTAAGTTAAGCCGGTCGGTTTCTTCAAGCGTGATCTCGTCTGAAAACAGTTCTAGGGCATCCAGGGTCAATGACGCTGACTCTCCTGAATCGTCCTGAACCAAGGCATCACCGTCGCTTGAGAATAAATCCAGGCTGTCGAGGGAGAGGGGGATTGTGGCCGTAGCCTCGTTAATCACCGATCGCTCTGCTGGAGCTGTCTCGCCTTGATCCCCAAACAGGTCAATGTCATCCTCGATTTGAGGGCCGGTGGTGGGTTCTGGTTCTTGAGCGGGAACCGACAACGCCAGATCACTTAGGGACTCCAGCGTTGTGATTTTCGAGGGATTGTCCTGGTCGGCGCGCCTGGGATCGACAATATTTGATTCGCTGCCGTCAGATGAGGCAAATAAGTCCCCATCATTCAGGGATTCCAGCGTCGTAATTGTTGAGGGATCCCCTTGATCTGATTCAGTGACCTCGTGACCAGGGGCTTCAGCTTCTGCCTGATTGCCAAAGAAATCATCGTCGATGGTGGGCGGTGGCTCGAAGCTTAGATCGGACTCAAGATCTAGATCTAGATTGAGATTGAGATCTAAATCCCCTAAGGAAAAGCGTTCTAAGGAGTCTGACTCAGCACCGCTAGCCGTGACGGCTTGGCCGAGTTCACTTTCAAAGGTGGCTAGGCTAAGGTCGTCATCCAGAGCAGATGGCTCTAGGGAGTCTATTGGTTCTGGGGCAGGTTGGTCTGGGGCAGGCTGGTCTGGGGTGGCGGGGGATACGGCTTCGCCGCCAATATAGTTTTTGGCAAGGGAGGGCAGATCTAAATCAAAGGAAATATCCTCTAAGGACAGGCTAAATCCCTCTTCCCCTAACCATGGCAGTTCTGGATTGGCAGGCTCGGTCCCCATCGGCTCGCTCAGCACCTCATCTGCAAAGCCGCCCAGGGAGGTAGACTGGCGCTCATCTCGAGACTCGTCGGTGCTTGGACGATCAGGGTCGGCGGTCCAGGCTGCCAGCAAGTCTGAGATATCCTGATCAGC
>JAQCKL010000439.1 GCA_027592485.1 Cyanobacteriota bacterium | reverse complement strand
GATGATGCCTGCTTAAGAAACACCTCTAGTACTCATTTTTCTCTCCCTGAAGTTTGCCAAGCCGTGTGTGTTGAGACTATACAGCATTGTGCTATGGGACTCAGCTCGCAACAGGATTGCGATGCCCGATGCCCCCAGAGATAGGGGTTTAGCGGCGTTGACGGAGCTGGGCAAACCATTGCCGTAACTGGCCTTGACAGGGACTGGCTAGCACCCCTGGGAGGACGGCTAAACGATGGTTAGAGGCCGCACTGTCTGGCACGTTGATCACCGATCGCACCGCTCCAGTTTTTGGATCGGCAGCCCCATAGACCAGCAGGCTGACGCGACTAAGGACGATCGCCCCCGCACACATGGGGCAGGGTTCTAAGGTGACGTAAAGGGAATAGCCGGTTAGGTTCCAGTTGCCAAGGGTACGCCCCGCCGCCCGTAATGCCAGCACTTCTGCATGGGCGGTGGGATCTTGATCGCGCTCCCGCCGGTTGACCCCCGTGGCCACCAGTTGGTTATCAGGGCTGACCACCAAGGCTCCGACCGGGACTTCCCCCTGTTGACCGGCCTCTTCTGCGAGGGTGAGCGCTTGGGCCATCCACCCTTGGTGGCGTTGTAACGTAATGTCTTCAGCCGCCATGGGGATTAGGTCGGTTACGTGAGAGCCGGGGACGCCGAGAGGGCTTCACTGGCTGCCGTGAGTTGGGCAATATCGGCCTCTGACCAGGGTCTTGGCCCCTGACAATCATGAATGGCCAGCAACCCCCAAAGCTGTTGTTTGACCAAAACCGGGGCCACCAAGTTGGCCTGCACCTGAATACTGCGTAGAAACTCTAAATGGCAAGGATGGATATCGGCTTGGGTGACATCCGCGATCGCCCGAATCCTGCCCTCTAGGTACTGCTGGGCATATTCATCCGTAAAGCAATCGTCGGCTCCGGTTGATCCCAAAATTGCAAAGCTCGGAGCCCGCAGCGCTTCTGCCGTCACCTGCCCTTTCCAACGACGGTAAAAGTAATACAGCACCACCCGATCCACCTGGAAGGTATCCCGCAAATGGTGCAACGTGGTTTGAACCTGGGTATCTCGTTCTAGCACTTGAACCAGTCGTTGGGTGATCCGTTCCAAACCCAGATCTCCCTGAGATGATTGGGCGGTCACAGGTAACTGGTCTAGGGATAACAGGGGTTCACGGGAGGTCATAGCAATCAACAATCAAGGCAAAGCCGTACGTCCACCTTAGACCGTCGGGATCATTTCCCCGCAGACGTTAAGGGAAATATAATCTCCGCTGCGATTAACTCCGCAAAGAGACCTTGAATTGCTTTTCAAGGGCGGCCCGGACCTTTTGGTGAACCGGTTCTACATCGTCGTCGGTCAAGGTGCGATCGCTGGCCCGATACACCAACCGAAACGCTAGGCTGCGCTGACCTTCTGGTACTGATTCCCCGCGATAGTCATCAAATAGGGTCACGGATGCCAGCAGCTTGCCCCCGGTTTTGGTGATCGCCTTTTGCAACTCAGCCACGGGGGTATCGACCGGGGCAAAGAAGGCCAAATCGCGATCGGAGGCGGGATAGGTCGAGTAGGGGCTAAACCGCACCGCCTTTTGTCGCCCCGTAGCCAAGCAGGTCATTAAGACAGACCAGTCCAACTGAAAAATGTAGACCGCCTCTGGCAAATCCTTGGCCTGCCGGAGTTGGGGATGAATTTGCCCAAAGGTTCCCAGCCGCAGCCGCCCCCGCACCCAGAGGGAAGCGGTTCGACCGGGGTGAAACCGGGGGTCAGTCGCCTCAGGGCGGTAGTCAACGGTGAGTCCGAGTCGCTGGAAAATGCTCTCCAAAATTCCCTTGGCCTCAAACCAGGATAGGGGCTGCGGTTTCCCCCCCTGCACCCATTGCCCCTGGCGGGCGTCGCCGCCGAGGATCCCCCCGACCACATCCTCTTCATGGATGCCGGTGTCATCTTGCCAAAACACCCGCCCCCGCTCAAAGCCATTCAATGGCCCATTGCCTTGTTCTAAATTGAATTGGAATGCCTCTAGCAAACCATCAATCAAATCCGTGCGGAGGGCTGAGTATTCACTAAACAGAGGATTGGCCAACACCACCTGTTGAGGCGACGCCGGCTTCGTCAGCGAGTAGTGAATCAGTTCGGTGAGACCCGCTCCCCGCAGGGTGGCTCGCAGCCGTTGGGAAAGGGACGCCTCTGGGGAGAGATATCCACCCACGGCGGCCTGGGGCAGGGTGTTGGCAAAGTGGTTGTAGCCATAGAGACGGGCCACTTCTTCAATCAAATCAATTTCGCGCTCTAGGTCCTGGTAGCGATAGGGGGGAATCTGGACCTGCCAAATTGCGGTGTCTGCCGCATCGGTGTCTACCGCATCGGTGTCTGCCGGGGTCACCACGCAGCCTAAGGAAGTCAGAATATCGTGGATGCGATCGCTGGGAATAAATGCCCCAGCAGCAGTCCCTGGTGCGTCGATATTAGTGACCGTTCCCAGGACCTCATGCACCCGCTGCAGTCTCAGGGAGACGGTGCGAGTGGGGGTGATTTTGCCCACGTCCGTGCGGTCGATGACTTGGGCCGTGAGGCTTGCCCCGGCCAGTTCTACCATCAGTTGGATGGCCCGCTGACAGGCCAGCTCTAGCTCTGCGGGATTGACCCCCCGCTCATACCGCGCCGACGCTTCCGTACGCAGCCCCTGACTGCGGGCCGATTTGCGAATGGCCGCCGCATCAAAATAGGCGGCTTCGAGCATGACCGCTGTGGTGCCACCATGGACCTCGGTGGATTCTCCCCCCATTACCCCCGCTAATGCCACGGGGCGATCGTTGGCGGTAATGAGTAGGGTTTCTGGGGCCAGGGCTCGCGCTTGACTGTCGAGGGTGGTGAGTTTTTCGGTGGGCTGAGCACAGCGGACCGAGATCGTCAGCCCATCACTGGCGGCGGCTTGCTGAAGGCGATGGTAGTCAAAGCCATGGAGGGGTTGCCCCCACTCCAGCAGCACGTAATTGGTGACGTCCACAATATTATTGATGGGTCGAGTCCCTGCGGCTTGCAGTCGTTGTTGTAGCCACAGGGGGGAAGGGGCCACCTGGACCTGTTCCAGCACCGTCGCGATATAAATCGGGCAAGCTTTGGGATCGGTCAAAGCGACGGCTACAGCGGTCGAATTAGCACCCGCTATAGGCACCTGAGGGGCAGGCAGCTTTAAGGGGGCACCGGTAATAGCCGCGATTTCCCGCGCGATGCCCACCATGCTGAGGGCATCGGCCCGGTTAGCCGTAGAGGTCACATCGAGGACGACATCATCCAGCCCCAGTAACGGTCGGGCATCTGCGCCCACGGTGATATCAGTCTGGGGAAAAATATGGATCCCGTCCGATTCCTTGGCTAAGCCCAACTCGGCTAGGGAGCAGATCATGCCAGCGGAGGGGACCCCCCTGAGCTGGCGGGGCTTGATCGTCATATCTACTATGGGTAAATAGGTGCCCACCGTTGCCACTGGCACATGGGCACCGGCGGTGACATTGGCCGCACCGCAAACAATGGTGGAGGGCTGGGCGGCACCAATATCAACCTGGCAAACGCCGAGTTTATCGGCATCCGGGTGGGGTTGGCGGTCAATGACTTTGCCGACCACCACCCCTGCGGCCCATGTGCGTCGGTCCTCAATGTCCTCAACCTCGAAGCCTGCCATGGTGAGGGTGTCGGCCAAATCCTCTGGCGAAAGCTCGAAGGTCACCAGATCACGGAGCCAGTTTAAAGAGATACGCATTGCGGCTTAGAAAGGGAAAATCTGAGGAGGAGTCGGCGGTGATCCTGCGATCGCGCCCAACCCTGTAGGAGTCTACTTGACAGGCTGTATCGCCAGATCGATTTCAGGATGCTGTTCCCGTAAAAGATGGGCGACCCCTTATAAACCATCCCTTTAAACCTTGGCCACATCCAAACCCGTAGTTCGCCCTACGGTAAAAACTCAAGTTTGTAAGTTGGATGTGGTTTATTTATTTCATTTCACTGCTCTGAGGCATCAAGCCCCCCATTGATAATGGGAACCATTGAAGTAGTGTGACGATACCATCAAGATTTGGACGCCTGTGCGGAAGTCTGAAAAAATCCATGGAATAAACGGTTAGCATGGAGGCATACAGAGGCATTCAGGCGTCTCTAGAGTATTTAAGCTCAGCCTTCCTGCTAGGTCACGCGGGTCTCTATCGCACATCGTTCGCATGAGCTACTGCATCAACCTAGACTGCTCTAAGCCTAAAAATCCCCCCGATACCAATCAATGCCAGGCTTGTGGTGCTAGCTTATTGCTGCGCGATCGCTACCGAGCCATCAAAGCTTTGGGGCGAGGCGGTTTTGGGGCCACTTTCCTGGCCCGTGATGAAGCCTTGCCCGGTCGCCCCCCCTGTGTGATCAAGCAACTCCGCCCCTCCGCCGATGCCCCCCAGGTATTGGATATGGCTCGGGACCTCTTCCCGCGGGAAGCCAAAATTCTCGGGAAAAATGGCAA
>JAQCKL010000438.1 GCA_027592485.1 Cyanobacteriota bacterium | reverse complement strand
TGGATGTGTTCATTCAGGTCAAGACGCTCGATCGCGCCCTCCGCGAACAAATTTACGACCTCGCCTGGGAAATTGGCTTTGAGTACGATCGCGTGATTTCTACTTTTGTGGTGACAGAAGCACAAATTCGGGAGGGAGCGGTGGGAGCCAGCCCTCTACTCACCAAAGTATTAGAAGAAGGCATTGCGGTATGAGAGATCGCCAATCCATAAGTCTGACAGTTTATATTGATCGATGAGGTGGAAAAGATGGAAGTCACATTAAGTCCTCGGATTACTAAGTTGGTTGAGCAGCAAATTGCGTCAGGTCAATACGACAGTATTGATGAACTTCTTGAGGTGGCGCTGAGCTTGTTGGCAAAACGGGACCAGTATGATCAATGGGTTCGGGAAGTTGGCGAGAAAATTGATATTGCGACCCAGCAGTTAGATCGAGGTGAAGGCGTTGATGGAAACACTGCCATATCTCAGTTGCGACAACGCTTGGCTCAAAGACAGGATTAGGGAAGGAAAAATCCTGTCGTGCAATATATCCTTGCTCCCGCAGCAATTCAGGATTTGGAAGAGTTGACAGATTATTTGGCCGATATCGATCTGGGATCGGCAGAACGCTTACTGACCAAATTTGAGAATAAGTGTCGCTATCTTGCCAATTTTCCAAAAATTGGACGAGCCTATTCTTACATCCGTTCTGACTTAAGAGGTCTGCCACTCAATGGGCATGTCATTTTTTATCGTCTTAGCAATGAAACTCTAGAAGTTTTGCGAGTTGTGAGAGGAAATCGAGATTTAGAAGCTTTATTTGATGATGACAATTGATTGGGAAGAGCGTCGATGATAGCAGAATTGGCGGCGCAGATGAAGGAGGCGATCGCACCAGACCAGGAGATTAAGATACAGTTGGCGATCGCGGGATTTGAGGGATGACTCAGGATGAGGTGTTTGCGGAAATTGCTAGGATCATCTCAGGTTATAGGGTTTTCCAGTGTGTTGAGTGCGCGGAGGCAATCAAGGCTTTTCTGAAGGCAAACAACATCAGTGGCATTCATTTGCAAATTTCAGCAGTGGGGCGTCTGAAGTTCATTGTGAGTCGTCGCTGGCAAAATGGGCAGGAATCCATTGCTCAGACCGGAATACATCAAGGGATTGAAACCTGCGATCGGGTTTTTGACAATCTTTCATTTGATGGTTTGGAACGACAAGATCGGGTTGCGGATTTTGACTGTGCCAGTGGGGAATTTAAAGTTATTGAACTGGAAGTTTTTTAAAGTTTGAGTCCCTGTTATGGAGCTTAGAAATGGCTAGCTTGTACAACTTGCTCACAAAAATCCATCAAAAGCCAGGGGTTTATATTGGTTCGCCGTCGGTCAGTAGTCTCTATATGTTTTTGTGTGGCTATGGATTTTCGCGGCAGGAGCAAGGGTTGGAATTAACGGCGGAGGAACAAGAGTTTGAGGGGTTTCAAGCCTGGGTACAACAACGGTTTCAGATCACGGCTTCGGTATCGTGGGCAAAGGTGATTTTGCTGCACTCGGCAGATGAGCGGGCGGGATTTGAGCTGTTTTTTGAGTTGCTAGCTGAGTTTGTAAATAAGCAACGCCCCGACCAAGAGATTAAGGCACAGTTGGCGAAGGTGGGGTTTGAGGTATGAGTGAGTGGAAAGAAACCACCTTAGGAAACTTAATCGAAATTAAGCATGGATGGGCGTTCAAGGGCGAACATCTCAACGAAACGAATGAGCCTAAAAATATTGTCGTTGCAATTGGAAACTTTGATTATTCGGGCGGATTCAGATTTAATGCAACGAGGACTAAAGAATACTTGGATTCTTATCCAAAGGATTACGAGCTTGCTCCTGGGGATATTTTGATGGCGATGACATGCCAAACAGCAGGAGGCGAGATCTTAGGAATTCCAGGAAGAATTCCTGATGATGGCAAGATGTACTTACATAATCAACGACTTGGCAAAGTAGAAATACGAGATCTTGAAGAAACTGATCCATCCTTTGTCTACTGGCTATGCCTTTGGCGAAACTTTAATCACCACCTAGTTGCTACAGCAACGGGAACAAAAATTTTACACACAGCCCCAGAAAGAATTAAGAGCTTTGTGTTCGAGTGCCCGCCTATTGATGAACAGAAGCAAATAGGCAAAACTCTGGATGCTCTCGATCTCAAAATCGAAAACCTGCGCCGCCAGAACGAGACGCTAGAGGCGATCGCGCAAACCCTCTTCAAACATTGGTTCGTCGATTTCGAGTTCCCCTTCGACTTCGCTCAGGGCAAGCCCAACGCTGACGGCAAGCCCTACAAGTCATCTGGTGGGGAGATGGTGCCGTCAGAACTAGGCGAAATCCCCGCAGGCTGGCGTGTTGGGACATTGGGAGATGAGGTTGAGACATTGGGCGGTGGTACACCCTCTACCAAGGAGCCTGACTACTGGATAGATGGCAATATTCCTTGGTATTCACCAACAGACCTCACAAAATCAAATACTTTATTTTCTCTTGGCTCAGAAAAGCAGATCACCAGGCTAGGATTAGAAAAAAGCTCAGCTAAATTATTTCCGGCTTATTCAATCCTTTTGACAAGCAGAGCAACAATCGGTGAAATCACAATAAACACTCAGTCTGCTTGCACCAACCAAGGATTTATTACTCTTGTTCCCAATGAAAAATTCAGCTTTTATTTCTTACATGGCTGGCTTTTAACTCAGATAAATCTGATCAAGCAGCTTGCGTCAGGGAGTACATTTCCAGAGCTTAGTAAATCAACCTTTAGAAAATTCTTATTTCTGGCTCCCGATCCAAGTCAAATTGAGGAATATGACAAAGCAATAAAGCCACTATTTCAGAAAGTTGAAAATAACATCAGGCAAATTCAAACCCTAACTGAAACCCGTGATGTGCTTCTCCCCAAACTCATGAGCGGCAAACTCCGCATTCAGGAGGAGTTACATGAGTGACCTCACCTCGAAAATGGCAGACACTGTCTGCCAAATCTCAACTCCAATCACTTATTTTTTGCGAAATGCCAGACATCGTCTGGCGTTTTAAGGTTTGAATAGTTTGCACCACGCCATGATCGAGCTATACACACGGGTTGCCTTACGACGAGATTTCCCCGAATACCCTCTCAAGCGGGGCGACATCGCCACATTCATCGACACCGCGCCCCATCCCACAGGCGGCGAAGCAGGCTACATCCTCGAAATCTTCAACGCCCTGGGCGAATCTATCGATGTTGTCACCGTCCCTAAATCAGCGGTTGTCGCCATCCCGCCCCCGTAAGAACCAACGACCCTATCACTCCCTAACGAAGCCTCTAAACTAGAGTCAGCCACCTTAACCCGCTCAATCTGACTACTTTATGGATAACGCCCAGCTTCGACAAACCATTCAGCAACAGATCGAGCGTCTATCGAGCGATCGCTTGCGTCTGGTGGTCGATTTTCTAAACTTTCTCATTCAGACTGAGCACCAAGAGCCACCCACCGTCACCGAAACTGCCGACTTTCGCCCTCCCGCAGGGGGGGCGCTGCTTAGCCACGCAATCCCTTGGTCTCATGAGCAAGTTCACCACTGAAGACCAAATTGAAGAATACAACCTGGAACTGCTCGACGTCCTCGGCTATCGCTACACCCACGGCGCGGCCATCGCCCCCGAAGGCACCGACAGCGGCCACGGCTTCCAAGCCAGCGACAGCGGCGGCGGCACCTATCTCGACATCGCCCGTCGCCAGAGCTTCAGCGACGTACTGCTCAAAGACCGCCTAGAGCAGGCCCTCAGCCGCATTAATCCCCACATTCCCCCCGACATTCGCGCCCAGGCCCAGCGCACCGTGCAGGCGATCGCCAGCCCCGACCTGCTGAGCAACAACGAAACCTTCCATCGCCACCTCACCGAAGGCGTCACCGTCGAATATCAGCGCGACGGCGAAACCAAAGGCGAACAGCTTTGGCTGATTGATTGGGAAACCCCCGAAAATAACGAGTTTTTAGCGGTCAATCAGTTCACCGTCATCGAAGACAACCGCGATCGCCGCCCCGACATCATTCTCTTCATCAACGGGTTGCCCCTGGTCGTCATCGAACTGAAAAACGCCGCCGATGCCAAAGCCGATCTCCGAGCCGCCTACAACCAGCTTCAAACCTATAAGCGCGAGATTCCCAGCCTGTTTACCTATAACGCCCTGCTGGTCATCTCCGATGGCCTCCATGCCAAGGCAGGCTCCCTTTCCGCCAACTACGAGCGCTTTAGCCAGTGGAAGCGCAAACTGCCCAACGGCGACATCGACAACGACCCCGACACTAACCAGCTCGAAATCCTCACCCAAGAGATGCTCAACCCGCGCACCCTGCTCGACCTGGTGCGCCATTTCACCGTCTTTGAAAAAGACAAGAGCGAAGACCCTAACACAGGGCAAATCAGTATCAAAACCACCAAGAAGATTGCCGCCTATCACCAGTACTACGCCGTCAACTTGGCGGTGGAAAGTGTGCTGCGGGCATGTGGT
>JAQCKL010000437.1 GCA_027592485.1 Cyanobacteriota bacterium | reverse complement strand
AATAAATTCCGTGCGACGGGACCGACGTGCAACGCCGCCCACGGTCCCATCAAAAACAATTCGCAAAAGGTGCGCAGGGCGTGGGGGTTGGGGTCGGGGTGGTGGACGGCGGGCGATCGCAACGCTTGAATTTAATTTCCTGTGCCGTAAACTGCTGCCGCCATTGCGTCATCCAGGCACCGCTGGGGTCAAAGACCTGGAGGCGATCTCGCAGCTTCTCTTTACTTCTGCAAGACATGGGTGACGAGGGTGAGGGCCTGGGGGGGGGCAGCCCCAATGACAGCAATATCGGTTTGCGGCTGAGCCATGGCGGTTGACCCTGGTTGCTCAAATAGAGTGCGGACAATGTGATAATGATTATTGTTATTGCTCCACAAGCCTATGATTGCCGTTGTTGCTGCCCCCTGTGGTTTAGGTTACATCGGGGGGTGAACCGGTGCCCATTGACGCGACGCGGGTGGCGGCGCGGTTTCCCCAAGTTGAAATTTTCCATCGCCAACCCGAGGCGGAACTGCTGTAACGGTTAGCAGCGGGCGTATCCGTCTATTTTGAGTGGGCTTTCAGCTAGAGACGGCTATGCCGCTATTGGACACGCAGCCCCACCGCTGGGTGGCGCTGGTGGCTAAGGAAAATCGTGGTGCAGGCTGGCAACTTTGGGCCGATGAGGTGATTTGTTCTGTGCTGTTGGCTCAACCTCTGGGCTGCTGTGAGCAGCAAAAATCGAATTGACTTGGCTACTGATCCGCAGCACCGATAACAATATCAATGACTTTATCAATGACTTTTTGCAGCCGACTAACCAGTCGCTGAGCGCTGGAAAGCGCCACATTCAATATGTTAGCCTCTACGAAACCCTTAATTAAACATAAATTCTCCCGAATATACAGGCGCTAGCAACCATGTCATATCCATCTACACTTTCGGCTGAGCCCTGCGTAACGACCTTCGATGGGTTTGCGCAGTTGGCGGATTATTCTCTGATGGATACCTTAAACGCCGACCCTGATGCCACCGCAGATGGTAATGATCACCGTCCCCGCCAGGTTTTTTCGGGTCACTTCGTCCCTGTGACCCCCACGCCGCTTCCAGAACCAGAATATGTCGCCCATAGCAGCGCTTTCTTTAAGGAGCTGGGGTTGAGTGATGAGCTGGCGTTTAATCAACAATTTCGGCAATTGTTTTCGGGTGATCTCTCTGTAGCGTCTGAGCCGATGCGTCAGGTTGGTTGGGCAACCGGGTATGCCCTGTCGATTTATGGCACCGAATATATCCAAAACTGCCCATTCGGGACGGGGAATGGGTATGGCGATGGTCGGGCGATATCTGTGTTTGAAGGCATCATCAATGGCCAGCGCTGGGAAATGCAATTGAAAGGGGGTGGCCCAACGCCCTATTGTCGAGGGGGCGACGGACGCGCGGTCCTCCGGTCAAGTGTGCGTGAGTTTCTTGCGCAAGATTATATGCACGCTCTGGGGGTGCCCACATCGCGATCTTTGACCCTGTATGTATCTAAATCTGAGACCGTTACCCGGCCCTGGTATTCCCAAGACTCTTGCTCTCTTGACCCGGATATTTTGGTAGACAATCCTGTGGCCATTGCCACTCGCGTTGCCCCCTCCTTTTTGCGCGTGGGTCAGCTAGAGTTGTTTGCCCGCCGCACTCGCAACAATGCTCATCCCAGAGCATTAGAAGAATTGCGCATGATCGTGTTGCATTTAATTGAGCGAGAATACAAAAGCGACATTAACCAATCCCTTGGGTTTGCTGAGCAATTGGTGGAGTTGGCTAAGCGATTTCGCCAGCGGCTGACTTCACTGGTGGCCAATTGGCTACGGGTTGGGTATTGCCAGGGTAATTTTAATAGTGACAACTGCGCCGCAGGTGGTTTTACCCTCGACTATGGACCCTTTGGGTTTTGTGAAATTTTTGACCCCTGGTTTCAACCCTGGACGGGCGGCGGTGAACACTTTGCCTTCATCAACCAGCCCAGGGCAGCAGAAGCAAACTATTACATGTTTTGGAAAGCGGTGAGACCGCTACTTGCCGAAGATGCTGAGGCGTTAGAACAGTTTGATCAAGTCGGTCGTGGCTTTGCAGAAGCCATGCAGATGCAAATTCAAAATATGTGGGCGGCCAAACTTGGCTTGACTGAATTTAACCCAGAGCTATTTAGGCAATTAATGCAGTTAATGACCCACTCAGATGTAGACTACACCATTTTCTTTCGGGAGTTGTCCCACATACCCGAGGATGTCTCAGCCTTGAAAAAGAGCTTCTATGGTAAAACGTCACAACACCTTGAAGACCAGTGGCAAACTTGGCTCAAAAGCTGGCGCGACCTTGTTATTAAGGACGGCAACTTGGCTGATATCTCAGCCAAGATGAAACAGACTAACCCAAAATACACTTGGCGCGAGTGGTTGATCGTTCCCGCCTATCAACAAGCCATGCAGGGTGACTATACGTTAGTGAAAGAGCTGCAAGCAGTCTTGAGCCATCCCTATGATGAGCAATCGCAAGCAGTAGAAGATAAATACTACCGTCTAAGGCCCAGCGCGTTTTCTGACGTGGGTGGCGTGACGCACTATAGCTGTTCATCTTGATGACGATTTAATGACGATGCGGCGATGGCCACAGGTCGGTCTTTGACCATCGCCGACCTGATCCAGCAGCGCCCAATGGCTCGATAACCGCGTGACTTTGCCACGGAAGAAAGCCTTGCTGGGTAAAACTTACCCAGGACTTACGCAGTCACCCTGACTGGCACTACCGATCAGGACATCCTCACCCGGCCACGGTATCGACTCAAGCCCTAACCCCTGGGCCAGAAAATTACGGACTGTGACATTGCCACCGGGAAAACCCTGCCCAGGCCGAAGAAACTGCCCCTATCTGGGGGGGATAGGACATAATGAGCGGTGAATTGGCGGTTTGTCCGGCAGCAGGGATAGCGTTGCTCCATCTGTGACGCCAGAACCCCCAGTCACGGTTCAACCGGATTGCGATCGCCCTTCGTCCTGATCTCACCCCAGAGGGATGCACTGCTATGCGCATCAAAGTCACTAGCGACACGCTGTTTAAACTCGCCCCCAAACTCTCGAACGAGTTGGCGGATTCGGAAAAGGTATTTGTCAAAAACGGTACCGAGTACGAAATCGAGTTTTACACCGAGGTGGAAGGGAACCATCTGCGGGTGGAACTGGCCAATGTCACCCTGGGTACCCCACCCACCTTTACCTGGTACGTCTTTAAACCCGACGTGGAGGTCACTGGGTCCCCCATTCGGCTGCGGGTCACCAGCGACACCCTGTTTAAGCTCAAACCCGCTATTTCTAGCGAACTGTCGGATCAGGAAAAGGTCTTCGTCAAGAACGGTACCGAGTTTGAACTCCACTCTTTCTTGCCCGCCAGTGGTAACCATGTGCGGGTGGCGATCGCCAATGCCTTCCTCGGTCCCGAAAACCGCAACACCTGGTATGCCTACAACCCCGACATCAAAATCGACGGGCACAAAATTGACCTCCGGGTGATCAGCGACACCCTGTTTAAAGCCAAACCCGCCCTCTCTAGCCAGTTAGAAGATAAGGAAAAGATATTCGTCCCCAACCGCACCAACTTCGAGCTGCAATCCTACGGGGAGGCGGAAGGCAACCATGTCAAGGTCGCCCTGTCTGGAGCCTTTCTTGGCCCCGAAAACCGCAACACCTGGTATGCCTTTGGCCCCGACATTCAAATTGAGGGCACCGAACCCAACAACAAACCCCAAGACACCAACACCGCCCAACCCCTCAATCCGGCCCAACCCAGCAACCCCGGTAAAGCTCTACGGTTTCCTGGGTTTTCGGGGGTGTACTACACCAACAGCCCCATTTTGCAGGGGGGCAATTTCACCTGGGGAGAAGCCACCCATGACGGCACCCGCATCCCCGTCAGTGCCGACGTGGTGTACGGCATGATTCGCATCGCCAAGGCCATGGAGGAAATCCGCAAAATCTTTGGCAATCGGGTCATCCGGGTCAACTCTTGGTACCGCGACCCCGCCACCAATGCCCGTGTCGGGGGGGCCAGCCGCTCTCGCCATCTGGTGGGGGATGCGGTGGATTTTGTCATCCCCGGCTACCATCCCTACGATGTCTTTGCGGAACTAGACCGCTGGTGGGGCAGCAAAGGGGGGCTGGCCAGCGCCACGGTGTTTACCCACATCGACAGCCGGGGCTATCGCGCCCGCTGGTCCTACGGGTTCTAGGCGCTGAGAGCATCGTGGGCGATGACAGCGGTTCTGCTGGGGCACATATCCGCTGTCGTCGCTTAGGGCTCGTTATCAATGAGCGCCAGCACCCTGGTGGTGCAGTAGTCAAGGTTTCTGGTGCGGCGCGGCGTAAATTTGCGAGCCGTTGCCCCTCACCCTAAATCCCTCTCCCAAAGGGCGTATAGCCTTCGGCATGGCTCCGCTAGCGCGTTCGCGTCGCGAGTGCTTTGCACTCAGCGTTTCCAGAGGAGACGGGACTTCCGATCTGGCCCCCCTTCGCCCTCTGGG
>JAQCKL010000436.1 GCA_027592485.1 Cyanobacteriota bacterium | reverse complement strand
ACTCGCGTAGCGATTTTGACACCGAATAACTTTTCAAACATCCTCTAAGGGCAAATGCTTGTAAACAAACAGGACCTCATCCTCAGCATCCGCCAAGAAGGTCTCGACTTCTGTGGTTGCCCTAGCACAGAAAGGGCATTCAAAGTCCGAAAATTCCAGCATCACGATGTCTGCATCAGGGTTGCCCCGAGTGGGGGAGCTGGCCACCAGCACATCGCGGTCTAGATCCGCCAACACAGCGCTGACATGTTGTTGCTGAACCCGTAGATCGGTGGGTGCTTCAGGCGCTGGGGCCGCGTCAGCATCGGCAGTGGGGGCCGTAGTTTCCTCAAGGGGGGCCGCCGTTTCCTCTTCCGCAGGCATCTCTGCCCAAAATAAAAATAGAGACCCAGCTAAGGCGATCGCAACGCCCCCTAAAGCCCCTAGCCCCAAGGTCTTGACCCATTTGGTTGTCTGACTAGAAGGCTCATCCATAGGACAGATAGCGTTAATATTTCTTTAGCTATTGTGACATTGATTTCTAAAGGCCAAGCTGATGCACCCTTCCCCCGAGCTGCTCGACCTCATTTTTAACGGTGCCAATCTATTCGTGCTGCCCTTTTGGGGATTAATGGTGCTACTCCCCAACTGGTCCGTTACCCGCCGTGTCATGGATTCCTACCTGCCCTATGGGGGCTTGGCGGGACTCTATGTGTATTTGTTTATCACCCTAGACCAGTCGGTGTTAGAGGCGTTTGCCGATCCCGAACTGTCTCTGGCGGGGTTGGCGGGAATGTTTGCCAATAGCCAGGTAATGGCGACCGGGTGGGTTCACTTTGTGGTGATGGATTTGTTTGTGGGCCGCTGGATTTATCTCCAGGGGCAGTCTGAGGGTATTTTTACCCGTCACTCCCTGGCCCTGTGTTTGTTTGCTGGGCCGATTGGGTTGCTCACCCACTTGATTACGGCCTTGATCACCCAAACCTTTTTCCCCAAGGCCAAAGAGACTGAAGCGGCTCCCACAGCCACACCGGTATAGGTCTAAATTGAGCGCTGCTGATTGACAGACAGCGTAAGCAGGGTGGTACAACTACTGCATTTAGCGGTGATTCCCGAGGAACTGATCTGAGGGGTGCTGCGTCACTGGGAGTCCTTATCTAAGGTTTGGTGCGATGGTTTTGTTGGGATGGTTTCGGTTATTGAAAAGTCATCAGCGCTGGTTAAGTCGCCCCTTGGCGATGGCCCGAAGGGCCGGTCTTCGACCATCCCTGCTGAAATTTGCCACGCTATTTAGCCTATGCTTCGCCTTGGTGGTGGGCTGTGGTGGCTCAACTCCAGATGATGGCGCTGGTGACACGGTTGGCGAACCTACGAGCAATCGTGTCACCATCGGTACCACCTTGACCGCCCGCACCCTCGACCCCGCCGATGCCTACGAGATTTTTCCCGGCATTTTGCTGCACAACTTAGGCGATCAGCTCTACGCCTACGAACCCGGTGGCACCGAACTGATTCCCCAACTGGCGACCGAGCTGCCGACCGTCAGTGATGATGGCCTCGTCTACACCATTCCCCTCCGGGAGGATGTCACCTTCCACGACGGCACCCCCTTCAATGCCGCCGTGATGGCGTTCTCGATCCAGCGGTTTATGGACAACGGCGGTCGCCCCGCCTTTCTGTTGTCCGAAAAGATTGACAAAGTAGAAGCCTCGGGGGATTACGAACTTACTCTCACCCTCAAGACCCCCTTCGCCGCCTTCACCTCCCTGCTGACTTTTTGGGGGGTGACGCCGGTCCCAGAAGCAGACTATGAGATTGCTGAGGGTAGCTTCGTCCCTGACAGCTTTATCGGCACCGGTCCCTACAAGCTGGCCAGCTTCGGCAGTGACGCCATTAAGCTCGATGTCAATGAAGACTACTGGGGGGAAGCCCCCGCCAATGACGGCATCGACATCCAAATTTTCACCAGTTCGGCTAACCTCTACAACACCTTTAAAACCGGTGGGTTGGATGTGGCCTACCAAACCCTGGACCCCGATCAGATTGCCAGCCTAGAGCGCGAAGCCGATGCCGGTGGCTGGCAGGTGATCGAAGCGGGGACGACGGTGGTCAACTACATGAGCTTGAACCAGAAGATCCCGCCGTTGAATGATGTGCGGGTGCGTCAGGCGATCGCCGCCATGATCGATCGCCCCCTGGTGAATGAGCGGGTCTTCCAAGGACAGTCGGAACCCCTATACAGCCTGATTCCCACCAGCTTTGACGCCTATGAGCCGGTCATGAAGAGCGCCAATGGGGATGGCGATTTCGAGACCGCTCGGACCTTGCTAGAGGAGGCCGGTTTCTCGGAGGAAAATCCCTTTACCTTTGAGATTTGGTATCCGTCAGCCTCAACCACTCGGGCGATTGTGGCGAACACCTTTAAGGAGTCCTTTGAAGCGGGTTTGCCAGGGCTAGTCCAGGTGGAGGTGCAAACCACTGAAAGCGCCACCCTCTGGGGGAATATCTCTGAGGGCATTTATCCGGCGGTATTGGCGAACTGGTATCCCGACTACTACGACGTGGATACATTTATCCAGCCCTTTTTGAGCTGTGACAAGGGCTCTGAGGCGACCCTCTGTGAGGAGGGGGCCAGCCAGAGCAATGGCTCGTTCTACTACAGTGAGAAGGCGAATGAGCTGATTGCGGCCCAGCGGGCGGAGCAGGATCCGGCGGCGCGGGATGCGATCGTTCAGGAGATTCAGGCCTTGCTGAAGGCGGATGTGCCTTACATTCCGCTGTGGCAGAACAAGGATTATGTGTTTGCCCAGGATGGGGTTGACGGGGTGGCGATTCAGCCAACGCAGCAGTTTTTGTTGTGGCAAATCAGCAAAGGGTAGCTTTGCGAATCCTGCGTCAAGCCAGATCGCACTGTCGCTTACCACCAGGACAGCAAAGGGTGATCGCGGGTGTAACACTTTGCGGATTCTCTCACCGGTTAACAGTCCAGTGCCAGGTATCCTGATGGCATTTTTTTGGTTGAAATCATGAGAGTATCCAGGGTGGGTTTGCGCCAATCCGTAGAGCAGAATTCTGGTTGATATGCGGATTACATTTCCCTTTGACCCTTAATGAGGCCAGTGATGAGACAGCCGCTTAACCTAGCCTGGCTCCGTGCCATCGGTACTGCTGCCACTGCAGTGGTGATGGTGCTCAGTTGGGCGCAGGGCAGCCGTGCTGCCACGGCATTGGTGCCGTCATCGCCCTCGGTGGCGGTATCTGCCGCTGAAGCCTTGCCGATTGAACGGACGGATGCGGCCCCCCTAGCCCAGGTCAGCGCCCTGGACGGCAATTTCTGCCCCAGCGATCTGCGAGGGGCGATCGCCACCATCATCAGCCAACCCCAATTCGACACGGCCCGCTGGGGCATTGTGATTGAGCCTTTAGACGATGCAGATCCCCTCTATCAGCAGGGTGCCAATACGGCGCTGATTCCCGCCTCTAACACCAAGCTCCTGACCACCGCCGCCACCTTGCAGATTGTGCAAGAGCGCAATCCCCAGGCCCTCGGTGCGATGGAAGAGCGGATCACGATTGTGAATCGCGATAGCCATAACGGTTATGCCGATGATCTGCTGCGCCGTATTGGCGGCCAATCTGCGGTACAGCGGGTGTTGACTCCCCTCGGCATCAATGTTGATAGCTATGAACAGGCCGATGGTTCCGGTTTGTCTCGTCGCAATCGGGCCACCCCCGATGCCTTAGTGACTTTGCTCAAAGCCATGAGGATTCAAGCGGAAGCGGGGGACATTTTTTATCGTTCCTTGGCAGTGGCAGGCACGAGTGGTACTCTGCGCAACCGCTTTCGTGACACCGCCGTTCAGGGTCGGCTCCAGGGCAAAACCGGTACTCTCAATGGCGTCCGGGCCTTGTCCGGCTATTTAGAAAGCTCCTCTTACGGCACCTTGGTCTTCAGCATTTTGATCAACCAACCAGGGCAGTCTGGCTCGGTGATGCTTCGGGCCATTGACCAGATTGTGCTGCAGGCGGCTCGGGTCACTCCCTGCAATTAGGTCGGGGGGCCATTAGGTCAGGGGGCGATTACGTTAGGTAATCGATCACGGCTTGGGCGATCGCCCCATTTCCGTCCCGATCCAAGACTTGCTCCGTCAAGGGTGGTGTCGGCCTTTCCCGTAGGAACCCCCAGTCCCCCGCAAAGAATGCTTCCGGGGCAATGACTTGATGGGCGTTGTACTGACGCAGCCCATGGATGAGGAGCGGACTTTCTGCAAACCCCTCCCGAGTCAGGGTGGTGATCGGAATACCCAAGCGGCAAGCTTCCGCAAAGGTGCCATAACCGGGTTTTGAAATAATCCGACCACAGAGGGGCATCACATCCACGGGGCGATAGCGTTTATCCCTCACCTTGAGCAGATTAGGCTGGTCAGGGGCATTGCTATCGAAACTCATAAATTGCCAATCGGGGAAATCTTGGAGGGTTTCATAGGGGATTTGCGCCAAGCCCAGTCCCCCAAAGGTCAGTAAGACTATCTTGTCTGGCGGGGCTTGAATGGACCATTGAGC
>JAQCKL010000435.1 GCA_027592485.1 Cyanobacteriota bacterium | reverse complement strand
GCTGGCTCTTGGTGCGGGGGTTTGTGCAAATCACCACCGATCTGCCCTTGTCCTGGTCGGCGCTGGGGTTGCTCTGGGCACCGGCGGCGCTGGGGTGCTGGGCACCGGGCTTGGGGTTTGCGATCGCCCTCCTCACCGCCACCCGCCTATGGAAGCAATTTTGGGTAATGCCCGCCGCCCTGCTCACCTGTGGGGCCTTGTTTTACCTGGGGCTCTGGGGCACCGGCATCTCTATCGACACCGCCCGCAACCTGGGCTGGCTTTTGGGACCCTTTCCCGCAGGGGGGCAGTTGTGGTCGCCGATTACCCCACAACTTTTGGGCCAGGTGCACTGGGTTGCCATTGGCCATCAGGGGGGCGGGTTGCTGACGGTGATGTTGATTAGTTTGCTCTCGCTGATGCTGAGCAATAGCAGCATCGAACTGGTGGTGGGCCAGGACCTGAACCTCAGCGGCGAACTTAAAGCGATCGGTCTCGCCAATGTGGTATCAGGGCTAGGGGGCGGCATGATGGGCAACCAAGCCCTGCCCAGTACCCTGCTGGTCCATGACCTTGGGGCCAAGCATCGACTCACCGGCCTGTTGGCGGCGGTGCCCTCCCTGGCGGTGTTGGCCCTGGGCTCCGACTTTCTCTCCTACTTACCCAAGGCGGTATTGGGGAGCGTGATTTTATATTTGGGCCTGTCCCTGCTGTGGAAATGGCTGTATCAGGCCTACTTCACCCTGCCCTTTTGGGACTATTTGACGGTGTGGGTGACCCTGGTGGTGATCAACGCCGTCGGCTTTTTGCAGGGCATCCTCACCGGTTTTGTGATCACGGTGATTTTGTTCATGTACCGCTACAGCCAAGTGGATGTGGCCAGTCAGGGATTTGATGGGGCCACCACCCGCAGCAATGTGGATCGCAGCCCTAGGCAAAACCAGATCCTGGCCCAAACCGGCCAGCAAATCTATGTCCTTGAACTCCAGGGGTTTCTCTTTTTTGGCACGGCCAATTATTTACTGAGTAAGGTGCGCGATCGCGTTTCTGGCCAAGGCAGTGACCCGCCCTCACCCGCCCTACGATACGTCTTGATTGATTTTCGCCAGGTGAGCGGCCTCGATTCCTCGGCGGTGTTGACCTTTGACAAGATCCTGAAATTGGCCCGCCAGCAGGACTTTGCCTTGCTCTTGACGAATTTATTGCCGGAGCTAGAAGCGACCCTCCAACGGGGGCTGGGGGTCAATTGGCATGGCGATCGCTGTCAGGTCTTTGCCGATATTGATCGGGGGCTGGAATGGTGTGAGCAACAGATTTTAGCGGCGAATTCCCAGCAACTGGCCTCGGAGCCCTCCCATTCCATCGCACAGTTAACGACCCCCTTCTTGACCCCAGAGCAGGCCCAGCGCTTCGTGACCTACCTGAGTCCCCAAACCTTTCCTGCCGGTCATTACCTGTTTCGCGCCGGTGAAGCCCATCCGGGGCTGTACTTCATCGAATCCGGCCAGGTCAGCGTCTTGCTAGAGCAGGCCAACGGCAACAGCAAGCGGCTCCAAACCTGCACCCGTGGCCATCTGCTGGGGGAAATGCGCTTTTACGACAAGCCCCCCCTCTCTACCTCGGTGGTCACCGATGTCCTCAGCCACCTGTATTACCTCCCGAAGGAGACCTTTACACGCATGGAACAGGAGGCCCCAGATCTGGTGCAGGCCCTGCAAGCCTATATCGTCAATATTCTCTGCGATAGCCTCCTGCGCCGGGAGCAGCAGCTCCGGGTGATGCAATAATCCCCCCCACTGGTCTCGTTTTTGCCCCCTGTTCTAACCCCATCGCCATGGCCTCCGACCTGAGTAAACCCCTCCCTTGGTCAACGCACTTGCCCCCCTGGCTCAAAGACCTACAGCCGGAAACCCTGTTTCCCAGCTTTGTAGCGGGCAGCATTACTGGGGTGATTGGGGTGATTCGGGCGATTTCCTATGCGGCCTTGATCTTCTCGGGCAGTCTGGCGGAATCCCTAAATGTGGGGGTGGGCATCGCCGTGTTGAGTTCGGCCATCATCAGTATTGTGGTCGCCCTGACGAGTTCCCTGCCGGGGATGATCGCCACGCCCTTGGCGGCCCCCACCGCCGTCCTGGCGATTCTGGCAGCCCAAATTGTCCAGAACTTAGACCCCGCTACGACAGATGCCCCAGAACGGGTGATGACCGTGGTGGCGGCGATCGCGATCGGGTCCCTGGTCACCGGGGCCACCCTTTGGCTGCTGGGCACCGTGAAAGGGGGAAACGCCCTCCAATTTATTCCTTACCCCGTGGTCGGCGGCTTTATGGCGGCGACCGGCTGGCTGCTGGTGCGGGGGGCGATTCAGGTGATGACCGGGGAGCCCCTGCTGCTGAGCAACCTGACTGAGTTTATGGGCCGAGACCTGGTACTGCACTGGGGCAGCGGCCTGGTGATTGCCCTAGTGCTATTGGCCATGACCAAGCGCTACCACCATGCCCTGATCATGCCGGGAATCTTGCTGGCAGCGACGGGCCTCTTTTATGGGGTCGTGTGGCAATCCCATGCGCCCCTGGACAGGATTCGCGCCCAGGGCTGGTTGTTGGGGCCATTCCCGGCGGGGAATCTCTGGCAGCCCCTCACCCCCGCTGGCTTCGGGCAGGTCCATTGGGGGGTGATTACCCAACACAGCAGCACCTTGGGGTTGCTGGTATTTGTCAGTCTTTTGTCCCTGATTTTGACCAATGGCGGCATTGAGCTGGCCCTGGGGCGCGATTTGGATCTAAACCAGGAATTACGGGCGGTGGGTATCGCCAATGTGATGGCCGGTTTAGGCAGCACCATGGCCGGAAACCAAGCTCTGCCCAGTACCCTTCTGGTCCATAAGATGGGGGCAAGTAGCCGCCTGACCGGCCTGTTTAAAACGTTGCCCTGTTTTGCGGTGTTGCTGCTTGGCCCGGCATTCTTGGCCTATTTCCCCAAACCGATTTTGGGCAGTCTGCTGTTGTTTTTGGGCCTCGATCTGCTCTGGCAATGGCTGTATCAAATCTGGTTTCGCCTAGACTGGGTAGACTATCTGACGATTCTCGTCACCCTGGTGGTGGTGAACTGGGTGGGGTTTATGGTCGGCATCGCGATCGGCTTTGCCATGACGGCGATACAGTTTCTGTACGGCTGCACCCAGACCAGTCCCATTGCGACGGATGCTGAAAGTCCCCTCAGCGGAGTCGTCCGTGAAAAGTCCCCAAAGGAAAAAGGGGACTGGCCTGGCTTGGCCCATATCGAGGGCAAGGTTGACTGGATTGATTTGCAGGGATTTTTGTTTTTTGGGAATGCGGCGGTGCTGTTTCAGCGGCTGCGATCGCGCCTGATCCATCCAACCGATGACCAATCCCCCAATTATTTGGTTTTGAATTTTCAAGCGGTGCTGGGCATGGATGCCTCGGCAGTACTCACCTTTAAGAAAGTGCTGAAACTGGCCCGCGACGCCCAGGTGACCGTCGTGTTTAGTCAGGTCTCCGAACCCCTGCAACGGCAGTTGATTCGGGGCCAAGGGCTGGATCTAGAGAGTGAGTATTGTGTGTTGTGCGAAACCCCAGCCCCGTTGCCAGGGCAGCTCCCCCCATTAGATCCGCCATCGGTCGAGGTGCCAGCGGTGGTTTCCTCGGAGGGGATACAAGCACCGGGCAAAGCAAATCCCGTTCAATTAAGGGCGAATGCTGGGCCATAGGGTCCGACTCCAATATCCCTGCGGAATCAAAATGCCACCGTAACGAGCGACCCGACTATCAGCCATGACATAGACCCAAGCCTGTCCTAGGCACTGGTCTGTGAGACTCAAAATAGGCCAAGCCAATCGTTGGTATTCATTCTGATGAGGGGATTGGGCCGGATCGTAACCTTCAAACGCATCGATCGCGCTTAAATCCGTGCCGTTGGCGAGTGTTAAGAGGATGCCCTGAACCCAGCTTTTGCCCGGAGCTAACGCTGGATAGCCTTGAGGCAAACGATATAAGCGGCCCTGCACTTGGGCCGGGATTGCGGCAGTGGCATGGGGCTGGCAATAGCGTTCGTAATAAGCTTCACCGGGCTTTAAGGTGCCGTAGACAAAGACCGCATCCATTGCCTCAGCCATAGCACTTGCTGCAGCCATAACCGAAACAGCTAGTCAAAATCAGCTTCGGTCAGCGGTGCTGTGACCGGCTCCGCTGCCTGGGAAGGGATCACCGCCTCTGGGTGGGGCTGTAACTCAGACATGGACAGTGCCTGGGTGACTTCTGCCGAAGCTGCCTCGGCTAGGGGTACAAGCTCCTTCTCTTTCTCTTCCAGCTTCAGGGGTAGCCGCACCGGCTGTTCGGTGGTCATCTCGGCCATGGGCAGAGACCGCTCTAGATCATCTAAAGGTCGAGGAATAATCATGACGGCATGGAGCTCACCAATGCGCTCAGCCTCGTGCATCCCCGAGTCGATCGCGATCGCCACATTCGGCAAAGAACCCCGAATAATGACGGTACAAAGCCCAGAACCAATGGTTTGGTGAGCCACCACCTGAATATCCGCCGCCTTGGTCATCGCATCA
>JAQCKL010000434.1 GCA_027592485.1 Cyanobacteriota bacterium | reverse complement strand
CTTAAGAGATGCGATGGAGCACGTTCTCAAGGTGGTAACGTCTTAACCTAAGTGGCGACGGCTATAGTCCAAATTTTGACGGTTTGATCATGGCTGCCGGTGATCAGCTTGCTGCCATCTGGGGTGATGGCGACGGCAGAGACCGGGGCTTTGTGGCTGGTCCAGGTATGGATGCAGGTCCAGACCGGCGGCTGGGGTGGGGTTGCCCTCGGGGCTGGTGGGGCTTGGGAAGATTGCGGCGCTTGTGCTTTGAGCTCCGCCACCTTGGCAAAGTCGGCCTCGGCCTGCAGGTTAAAGCCCAGTTTTTCGAGGGCAAAGGCGCGGGCATTGTAGGCGTTGAGATGGTCGGGCTGCTGGCGGATGGCTTGGGTAAAGCTGGCGATCGCTTGGGTGTAGTTACCAATTTGCAGGTAAGCCGCGCCGTCTTGGTAGTATTTGTCGGCGCTGACCACATGCACCGGCACCTTAGGAAAGATCTGCTCTGACTCAAAGGCATCGAGCTGGATCAGCTGCTCGTAGGCGGCTTTGATTAGGGCGAATTTGGCGCGGGCGCGATCGAGCTGGGCGGGATCGTTGGCAAACTTATCGGGGTGCCACTGTTGGGCGAGGGTCCGATAGGCTTTTTTGATGGCGTCTTTAGAGCAGCCCGGTTCTAAGCCGAGGGCCTGGTAGTAGTCGTAGAAGGTAGCCATGGATCGAAACGTGCAGCAGTGCTCAGCCGTTTGAGCCGAATCGGGGCGGTGATCTTTACCGTTCCCCTTTACCAGCCTAGAACCACGCCCCAAAAACTGTCTTCAAAGGGACCTTCATCGGCGGCAATGGTGACCCGCTTGGCCCAGGTAAACACATCGAAGCTGACCTGGCCGCTGTCGTGTTTGCCAAAGGTGCCTTTTTGGATGTCGATATTACCGACGAGGGTGATCCAATGTTCGGGGGCGGTGATCTTGGGGGTTTTGTGGCTGAGTAGGGTACTGGCGGTAATCAAGCCAAAGGCGACGCCACCCTGGTCAATAATTTCTTGGGATTTTTGCAGGGCTCTGAGATCGCGGAAGACGTAGGTATGCAGGTAGTCAGCATTTTTGTAGCCGAGGATTTCTTTGATCCAGCCTTTCATCTCCCAGGATTTGGTCATCCCGGCCAGGTTGCGGACGATTTCGGGAGCGTTGGGCTCGACGGGGAAGATCAGGTTCTCGGACTCCCGCAGGGCGGCGAGCACCATCCAGTCGGCGGGTCCCATGCGGAGGTTGCCCTGGCTGGCGTCCCGCAGTTTGGCAGAGGTTTGGATGCGGCGAGTCTGGGTCTGGAAACCACCGGTTTCATAGAGGTCTTGGCAGAGCTGGACGTAGCGCAGGGGAAATTTGCGGATCAGCTCGAAGAGGATGGAGGCAGGACCGCAGAAGGGTTGTTGCCCTTGGTTGACGTTGAAAGGGTTATGGAGGCGGGCACGCATCTCGCTGATGATTTGGCGTTTGTCGAGGTGGGGCCAAATACCGGGGGTGGCGCTGTCGCGGAATTGGTTGAGGGCTTGGATCGCTTGTTTGTGGGTGTCGGGGGCATTCATGATCGCGTTCCTGAATGACACGACAACTCTAGCCAATGGGATGGGATTTGGTGAAGCCCCGTTGGGCGGTGGGGGCAAAGGTGACGGGTATGTCGCAGGTTGATTCAGGGACCGGGTCCATTGCTGGGTTGGGTTGCCTGCCCTGGGGGTGAGGAAGGGGCGGTGTTGCAGCCACAGCGATCTCGTTTTCGTCGCGCTCACCGCAGGTTTTGTCGGTATCGGTGGTGGGCTGGCCTTCGCGATCGCACTTTGGGCCAGAATTTTCCCTTGAACGCCACACCACTGGCTTCCTCCAACCCACTGCACCGCAATAAATCCCTGCCTTTACAGCCCCGTGGCCAGAAAATCCGGAGTAATTCCGAATTTATCCGGATGGGAATAGTGGAGATTTGGACAATTAAAGATGACTCTGCTTGTCCTTGGGATCGCGGGTTTAGAGGTGATCCTGCACCTCGTGAATTGAAATCTTCAATTCTTCCGGCTCTTCCGGATTTGGGGCTGAAACGGTATCAAAGGATATGAAACCTTGTCTACTAGGTGACTCAAACCCTTTGGCCTCGTGACATCAGCTAGGCTTATGCCCTTAGACCCAGGAGAGCCATTCTTCCTGAAAGTTGTCATGGCCCACTATGTTGGACGATATTTCTCTAATCCGCAAGTATTTGCGGCAAGAATCCACGCTGCTGTCTAATCCGCAACTGCGGATTCAGGCCCCCGAAGACAATGTAGTACAACTGATTACCCACAACGGGCAATTGCTGGCAACGGCAGACTTTACCCACCTGCCGCCACGGGTCTCTATTCGCCCCGGTAGTAACTATGAAACCCTGCTGCATAAAATGCTGGTGGCCCATCATTTCATCCCGGAGGGGCAATGCGAGGGGAATAGGTTCTCTTGCTATGGCTACCATCCCGTTCCCGATGGGTATCAGCTCCACGTCACTCCTGCGATGGATTTCTGGAAAAAGTGGTGGAGCCGCTATCGCTCCCTAACATCCGCAGAGCGGGGGGGCAGCCAAACGGATTTAATGGTGTTTACCCAGCGGAAATGGTATCCGGTACGGGATGTGATCAGCGATCGCGGTACCCTCTTCATCAAAACCTGGGTGGATGAAACGGGCCACACTGCTGCCGATCAATTGGTGTGGTTGTCCAAGGCAATTCTAGGGTCCGAGGAGGATAGGACTCAGCTTTTCTTTCCCCAAACGGAAGTGGAAAAAGCTCAGCTAAGGGCTCGATACGCTACAGCAATCCCCCAAAGAGCCGTCAGACCCACCTCCCCCCAGCCGGATCTGCCAGCTTCCCCTGCCGCCCATAGCCCTGATTCTCCTCAGGAGAACTGCGCTCCCACGGTTTCTGAAGCGCTGAAACAGGTGACCCGCTATTACCAAGGCAAACTGTATATCCAGACCCCCTTGGGATACCTGACTGTAGAAGGTGACAACCTGAAGTATGCCCTTGTGCCCCGCAGTCGGTCATAGGGGGAGACCCCTATTGAGGTGAGCATCGTGCCACCGCGTTGATCACTCGTTCCCAGCCGGAATCTGGGAACGAGGGAAAGCAGCCTAACGGGATGGGCGGGGGAATCAGGATTTGGGGGCAGTAGAACTAGGAGGGCAGCGCTAGGGGGCTGGCTTAATGCCATCTATTCAAGAGCAATTAATCCAGGAAATCGGGCAGACTCCTGAGGGGTTGCTGCAACAGGTTTTGGTATTTTTGAGGTTTCTAAAGGTGAGGGCACCTCAACCGGACTATCCGAATCGAGAGAGGCTTAGATAATGTATCTTCTGGATACGAATGTCTGCATAAAGTTATTGAATGGGGATGAGCCGAAACACCATGCCCAGTTCTGAGCAACTGCTGACGGCCCTCTGGACCCTAGAGCCGCAACTGCCCAAACTGCTGGACCCAGCGACGGTCCAGCGGCTGCAACGGCAGCTTGAGCCTGTCAAGCAAGCGATGACTCGGGGAGAGTCGGACGGCACTGACTTGGTCGCCCTGATCAGCAGCTACCCCAGCTTGCAGGCTCCCTGGCAAGCGGCCTTAGGGGGGGCTGATCCGGAGGCGTCCCAGGCGGAGATGTTGGCGGCGTTGGATGCGCTGTTGGCGGAGTCGGATGGGGACACGATCCCCCCCCCGAGCACGGATGCCCCAGGGCCAGAGGATGACAACTTTGACGATTTGGGGGTCTTGCTGATGCCCCAAAGTTGGGGGGGTGAGAGTAAGGCTTATGAGGGACTGGCGGGGGCACCGACAACGGCGGTGCCGGGGCGGCGTTATGTTTGCCCGGTGGAGGGTTGTAGCGAAGAATGGTTCCGGGTGGGGCTACGGCAGCCCCCCCTGTGTGAGGTGCATGGCAAAACGCTGATTCCTGATCCGGCATCGACTGGGGATGGGGGCTAGCCATGGCCTCGGCCAAGTTCTTAGAAGGCTTTAGCGGCGGCCTAGCGGATGAGTGGATCAAGACGCTATTCACCCCCGCCTTTGTGTTTTGGTTGGGGGGCGGGTTGGCGGCGTTGCAGCGGCACGGATGGGATGCGGCGGTGGCAGAGTTTCAGAAGCTGCAAGAGCCGTTGCCGCTGATGCTGGGGATTTTGGTGCTGCTGACGGTGGCGGCCTCGGGGTTTGTGGTGCAGCAGTTTGACTTCACGGTGCTGCGGCTATTGGAGGGCTACTGGCCGGAGTGGTTGAATCCGCTGACAAACAGGTTGGTGCAGGGGCAGCGGCGACGGTTCAAGCGCCTTGATCAGCAGCTTCAAGCCCTAAATCGGCAAGGACTCACCACCTTGACGCCCCAGGAGCGGGAGGCTTATATCCAGGCAGATCTGGATTTGGGGGAGTTTCCCGAGTTGGGGCGGCTGTTGCCAACCCGGCTGGGCAACATGCTGCGGGCAGCGGAAGACCACTGCGCGGTGAAATATGGGCTGGATGCGATTATTTGCTGGCCGCGTCTATGGCTGCTGCTGCCGGAGGCAACCAAAACGGAGCTATCCCAAGCACGACAGCACTTGAATGGCA
>JAQCKL010000433.1 GCA_027592485.1 Cyanobacteriota bacterium | reverse complement strand
GGAGTCGAACCCGTGTCCGCTTCGAGTATTAACATTCCATTCATTCACAGGCTTAGCCCCTCTAATCCTCAAGGCGGGAACCGTTACTTAATCCCTAACGGTAGGATGCCTCGATAAAGTCTTAGTCAACGGGCCTACCGAGGACACCCGTTGAAGCATTCCGTTGGGGTTTTGTCCGTAATCCTTAACGGAGTCAGACTACAGACGCTCGCTAGAGGTTTTCTAGTTAAACGGCAACAGGTGCAGCTTTACGAGCAAAAGGAACGATGTTGTTCGCATTTACGTTGTTTTTGAGCCTGGATTAACGAGAGTAGACTCACTCTCGGCCTGAATCACAGAATGACTTTCGTCAAAACGTCGAAACCGTTACAGCCCCGAGTTGGTTATATCTAGTGTAGCGTATTCTCTCAAAACCGTTGATGCTAGCGCGATGCACCCCAGCTCACCGGGGCATACGGTCACCAGAGAGACGGTGATTGGGCAAAGGTATCAGATTGTTATGGGTGACATAACCTTTCGTAAAGCAAATCTGTAAACCTTTTACCTGATAATATTTGCTTAAGGATTGTCCGTTGTTATAGGTATGCCAGGTTATAGGTATGCCAGCTAGGGATTTTTAGGATTCAGGGCTGTGTAGGCGGGCAAGAGAATTAAGCGCTGAACCGAGAGGGGTTGACCTAATGACCATTACGAATGAAGCCGCCAATAGTCAAGCGGATGACAAAGTAGAAACGGCCAAAACTGGCACCACGGCCCGTAAAACGACCCGTCGGTCCAGCAAAAGCCAGATCGTCAAAACTGAGTCAGAGAAAGGCGAAGTGTTTGTGCTGAACGATCAGACTCGGATTGTCGCCACCAATACGTTGCCCAACCAGCGCCCCATTAGCTTGAGTGATTTCCATGTGGTGGGGACCCTGCACTCCGCTGGCATCCGCCCGATCATGTCGTCAGCGATGGAAGTTTTTTCCACCGATCTGCTGCCCGAACATCGTCCTGTGGCAGTCAACACGCTACCGATTTCGGATCTGGATTTCTTGCCAAATCACCGCCCCATTGCCCCTAATGATGTGGTTGATCCCCCCGCTGCTGTGTTGATGGGCTATTTGGACTAGGGCCAGACTCATCGATAAATAAACGCAGCCGCCCCCTGAAATTCAGGGGGCGGCTTTTTGTCGGCGTTGTGACTAATATCACCTTGTGGGAGAAAAGCTGTCACAGGCTAATGACTTTGGGGCGACGATAGTTGTGAAGTAATGATGAAGCCCTGAGGAGGTCGTGAGTCATGCTAGAGCTATGCCCGCTGAAATTTGCCCTGGCGGAGCTCTTTGCTCAAGTCAGTGATCATGGCCGTTTGACTTTGGCCGATCGCTACGGGCTATTGGCCAATTTGCTCCACGAAGATAGCTTGACTGAAGATGAGCGGCACTCGATTGACCGGCTCTTACGCGCTACGTTGCGGGGACGTGTCAAGGTCGATCCAGAGATCTCGATTCTCCTGGCCGGTAGCTAGGATAGGGCCGAAACACAGCATGGCTGATTCTTCTTGCTTGACCCGCGCTATAACCACAGGGTCAGTTGTCGGCGTAACGCAAACCATGCCACCGGCAAAGGCCGTTCGGCACTGATCAGCACGGGTACACGCAAGTATTTACCTAATAAAAAGCGACCCAATCCCTTCACCCGGCCATAGATGCGACCCTTGAGATATTCCCAAGCCGCATTTGCGCCGGTCTCCGATTGGGCATAGGGGGGACGAAAACTGAGGGGACCATAGAGCACATCGGCCCGATGGGTGACGCTGAGGCGGTTTTGGCGGTGCTCGGGGTTGGGCACACCACCATGCTCCCCATAGTTGCGAAAGGGCACATAGTCGATAAAGCCGCGATCGCGCAGATAGTAGTCGATGCCAGAGTCCCAAGGGCTATAGGCGCAGGGGCCAGGCTCTTGGGCAATCTCATCAGCCAGGTCGATCAGGCATTGGGCACTGCGAGGGGTGATCACATAGGCCACCATGGCGGTGGAGTAACCCACGGCATATCCGGTTGGGGTGACGCGATACACCTGGGGGGCGCAGGTATAGAGCCAAGCAATACCTAAATTGGGATCGCTTGGGTCAAAGGAGGGGGGGAGCTGACCAAAGTTACGCACCGGCACAAAGTCGGCTTCAACGATCAGGGTGGGTGCCGTCGCCTGTCGGGCTTTTTCCCAAGCCTGACGATGATTGAGCAGGCACAGAAAGCTGCGGGAGTACTGGGCTTGGCCCGGTTGATGGACCTGGCGTAACACGGTACAGCGACAGCCGACCTCTTGCAGGGTCGTCTCTAAGACCGAAGTGTCTTCCTTGTAGGCCAAGATCAAGGTTTGGCCAATACAGTCAATGAGGCGCGATCGCCCTTTACCAGGGTTCAAAGCAGGGTCCAAAGCAGGGTCCAAACGTTAGCAACGATACCGCCCCTAGACTACCCAGCAATCCCATTGGAGTTGCGCCCTAGGGCGGGGGAGGGATGCACAAAGCTTTGTCATTAGCAACTGTTCTTTACGCTATTGGTCAATTTTGGTGTCGCTAGCGGCAGGATTGCGTAACCTCGCGACTGTATCTCTAATACTAAGGACAAGATCCACATTAGATTTTGACTGGCCCACGCGGTGTTACTGAAAAGCAATTAGGACGCAACATGCAGTGTCAATTTTGTCAGCACTATCAAGGACTCGGTCGGCAGGGGGGCAATTGTCTGGGTCTCAGCGCCCCTGTACAGGCATCTTGGGTCGCCTGTTGTATCGCAATCCCCGTTTTTAACTCCGTATCAGCAGCGGAACGCACTGTCGGCGCTAACGGTCCCGCGATCCCTGGGGACATCAGGGTTAAATATTAGGCGAGACCCTGCCCGTTCCTAAGGGTAGGGTTGATACTTGCTGGTCATGAAATTAAGGGCCTGGCTCAACCCGCTCCAAAAACACCGGTAGATTCTTTTTCAAAAAGCACCTTAAAACTGGATCGCCCGACAAAATCCGACCCCGCTCGGTGGCCACTTTGGGGACAGTAAGGCCAAGATGGGGTCGCCTGTGTGGTTGAGGGGAGACTCTGGCTGGTCATGAATAGCTTGCAGCAATTATTCGCGAAAGGGACAACCGCGATCGCGAACCTTCGGTACGCGCCACCGGGTTATGGGACCAAAGCGGCGGTCCATGTCGCCTGCCACACCATTTTTTGGGCCTGGAACGCCCTGTTTTTACTGGTGGTTTACCTGGGGATTGTGCCCCTTGTTGGGGTTCCCCTCCTAGATGGACTGATGAGTGGCGAGGTGCCCCTGGCTTTTGCCTTCCCCTTGGCCGGACTGCTGATCAGTCCTGTGCTGTGTACGATCTTTGCCTGGCGGCGGCTGCGCTCCCATCCCGTCCTGTTGATGCGGCTGTTTTATGGGGTAGAAGCGCCCCTGATGGTGTTTTGTACCCTGCGCTTATTCCTGCTGCGGGAGCTGACGCCCCCCAGCGCCTTCCTCTTGTTTTTAGGGGTGCTGGCGATCGCGGCGGTGGCCTTGGAGCTTGCCGTGGGCTACGCCGCCCATCGCGGCGAGTTGGCTTGGTTCCAGATGGCCAGCCAAACCGTCACCCTGCTGATTGGGGTATATGCGGGCACGATTCTACTGTTTTACACCGTGCCCCTCCTGTGTCAGTTGGGCTATGGCTTTTTGCAATTTGAGTGGCTCTGGGGGTTCTTTGCAATTATCAGGGAATTGATCGGCTCATTACGATCAGTGCCCCTTGATGAATGGATTCCCACCATCCTGAGCGTGCTGTCGCTCCTGCTGCTTGTTTTAGCGACAGCGGCCTTTAGCGCCTTTAGCGCCAGTCTATTCCTGGCGATGCCCTACGCCCTAGTGAATATGATGGTGCGGTCTTGGGGGCGGATTTTCCGCGCCTTTGGTCGTCAGCATGGGTGGGGCTATGGCAGCTTAGTGACCGGCAGCGTCGTGCTGGCCTGTACGGTTGGGTTGATGGTGTTGTCTCCTCAACCCCAGGCCCAAGCCCTGGCGCAGCTTTCCACCCCGCCTTCCTCTTTGGCGGCCCGTCAAGCCCTGTTGGATCAGTCCGGGCAGATTCGCCAGGGACTCTTGAACGCCCATTTATTCCCGTATCGTTACCTGAGCCCGGTAGAAGAATCTAACACCATTGAAGAATGGTACAAACATCTATTTGGCATGGATCCATCTGTGGCCCAAGGGTTCCAAGCGGTTCACAATGCCTTGCTATCGCCCTTTCTCTATCAGGGGCAACGCAGCGATTTAACTCAAGCCGCAGAGCTATACGCCGAGTTCTTTGATGAGCCGATTCAACGGGCGGAAAAGGACAGGATTCAACAGGCGTTGCAGTCTACGGCCAATCGCGATTCGGTCGAGGCCAGTCTGCTCAACATTAACCAACGGGTGATTTATCTGGCCCAGCAGGAGGTCACCGTCAAGCCCCAAGGAGATTGGGGGGAGGTGACGCTGCACGAGCGCTACGAAAACACCACCGTTGATGAACAAGAAATTGTTTATCAGTTCTCTCTGCCCGAAAGTGCGGCGATTACGGGGCTGTGG
>JAQCKL010000432.1 GCA_027592485.1 Cyanobacteriota bacterium | reverse complement strand
CTCAAGCACGCCCCGGCATTGTTGGCCTTTACAAATCCCACCACCAACTCCTACAAGCGTTTGGTGCCTGGCTTTGAAGCCCCAGTCAACTTGGCCTACTCCCAGGGCAATCGCTCGGCTTCGGTGCGGATTCCCCTCTCTGGCGACAACCCCAAAGCCAAACGCCTAGAGTTCCGTTGCCCTGACGCCACCGCTAACCCGTATTTAGCGTTTGCGGCCATGCTCTGCGCCGGTATTGACGGCATCCAGCATCAGATTGATCCCGGTGAACCTCTGGATGTCGATATTTACGATTTGAGCCCCGAAGAATTGGCAAAGATCCCCTCGACGCCCGCTTCTTTGTTAGAGGCCCTCAATGCCCTAGAGGCCGATCACGAGTTTCTCACCACTGGCGGAGTCTTCACCACAGACTTCATCACCAACTGGATTGAGTACAAGCTCGACAATGAGGTGAACCCCATGCGCTTACGTCCTCACCCTTATGAGGTCGCGCTCTATTACGACTGCTAGGGTCTCTACCGGCGTATTCCGCAAGGCGGGATATTATCCTGGGGTAAGAATTCAGGAGCTAGGAGCCTTGCGCTTACTGAATCCTGGCTCCTGGCTCCTAGCCTCCTTCTCTAAATGGTTTTCCCGGCTTAAATTACAGGCTCGGTTTCATGCGCCCTTTCCCCCTGATGCCCGCTGCCCGCTGCCATCGGGTCGGAATGGATGCCCTCAGGGACTTGCTTGGGGCAGGCCCACGGCCATTCAAAACTCGTTACAATTCTTGAGGCTTTTGATTGTCCCCCTCGTACCTAATCCCCGCTTCTCCCATGGCTGAAACCCTGACTAAATTGGCTTACCAAGCCTTTCAAAATGGCAAAAGCGCCTTTAGTTTGGGCCACCGCACCCTGGCCACCCAGTTGCGACAGTTGTTGCGGCCAGAGCTGACCTTTGATCTGAAATCCGTTGACAGTGACTTTTTGGCGGAGGTGACCCGTCGCCGGGAGGCGCTGTTGCAGGTGGACTGGGAGGAAGCAGCAGCGGGGATTTATCCAGAGGCGCTGCTGTTTGATAATCCTTGGGACGATTTTTTCAAATACTATCCGGCGGTGGTGTGGGAGCTGCCCCAACTGTGGGAGCGGATTCTCAACCAGGAAACCCAGGTCTTTGATAGTGCCATCAATACCCAAGGGTTTCCCCGCTATTACCTGCAAAATTTCCATCACCAAACCGATGGATACCTCAGCGAGGCCTCGGCCAATCTCTATGATTTGCAGGTGGAGCTGTTGTTTAGTGGTGCCGCCGATGCCATGCGGCGGCGGGTGTTAGCCCCCATCAAGCAGCTTTTGAGTCGGCAGTCGTCCCTGGGCGATCGCCCCCACCCCTACCCACGGATTTTAGATGTGGCCTGCGGTACCGGACGTATGCTGCAGCTCTTGCAAGGGAGCTTTCCGGCGGTCTCCCTCTACGGGTTAGATTTATCTCCGGCCTATTTGCGTAAAGCCAATCAACGGCTCAGCCAGGTCAACGGCACCCTGCCCCAATTGGCCCAGGGGCAAGCGGAGGCCATGCCCTACCGGGATGCGTATTTTGATGCCCTCACCTGTGTCTTTCTTTTCCATGAGTTGCCAGGGCCGGTACGGCAACAGGTGATAGACGATTGCTTCCGGGTGATGCGACCGGGGGGCACCTTGGTGATTTGTGACTCTATCCAAGCGGTGGATACGCCAGAACTAGAGCCGATGATGGCGAATTTTCCGATACTTTTCCATGAGCCCTACTACCGGGACTACATTCAGGACGAGCTCACCCCCCGTTTAGAGACGGCTGGGTTTACTGGGGTCACTACCCAAATCCATTTTGTCAGTAAGTATTGGGTTGCCCATAAACAGTCCTAAGGACCCGTTCAAGCCAGCCAACGTAAAAAATAATGATTAGTGCCCTGTGCTTCGGGGGGTGGCAAGGTTAGAGTTTGTGAGAGTCAACGCATCACTGATCAATCAACAAGGATAACAACACTGACCATGACCCTTTCACCCTCTAGTTTGGAAACGCTGCCCCCCTTGACATCCACCGAGGCGGCAAACCTGGCGGCGGATCACATTGAAATCATTGAAACCGTCATTGCGAGTTTGGACCAAGATCAAAGTGCCATGGTCAGCCACCAAGACGGGGGCTATCTTTGGAAATTTAGCTATGGCAGCGTCGAAGTGTATGTGCAGCTCACGGGCACCCATGACAACGATCTCTTGACGGTCTGGTCACCGGTACTGGATCTGCCCGCCAAAGACGAGCCCAAGCTGATGCGTCATCTCCTGGAGATGAACTGTGGCGAGACCTTTGAGGCTTGCTTCGGCATTTTGGGTGACCAGGTGGTGGTGTTGGCGAGCCGCCCCTTGGCCGATATGTCTGCGGGCGAAACCTCTCGACTGATGACCATTGTGGCCACCATCGCCGATGACAATGATGAAGCCCTACAGGCAGAATACGGGGCCTAGGAATCAGTAAGGGGGGAGGGGAGCAGAAGGGCTGTAGTCTGGTTAGGGCAAGATTGCGAGCCCTATCCCTCTCGCTGATGTTGGGGCGCAAGGTTTGCCCCCGACTTGCTATTCAACTGCAGATCCCTCGTGTCGTATCCCCTAGCGTCGTATCCCCTAGATGCAACTCCCTGACAGGTTGGCTGGAAAAGGAATGCCACGTCAATGGCGATTGATTCCACTCAGCAAGGGGGCGGGACCTTGGCAGATGGCCCTCGATATCTGGCTGTTGGATCAGCAGATTGCGGGGCTACAACCGCCAACCCTACGGTTTTATACCTGGCAGCCCGTTAGCATTTCGTTGGGCTATCACCAGCGCCATTGGCCAGCGCATTGGCTGCATCTACGGTGGCAAGATCAGCCGATTCCTTTGGTGCGACGACCCTCGGGGGGACGGGCTGTGCTGCACCAGGGGGACCTCTGTTATGGGGTGACGTTACCGCTCTCTGGGCAGCGGCAGCAGGACCGGTATCGACAAATCTGCGACGGATTAATCGCGGGCTGGCAACAGCTCGGTGTGCCCCTAGGGTATGGCGAAGCGGGCCGGGGCTATATCCACAACCCCAGTTGCTTTGGGACGGCCACCGCCGCAGATTTGGTCACGGATCAGGGCTATAAGCTGATCGGTAGTGCCCAGTTACGGCGCGATCGCAGCCTCCTACAACAGGGCTCCATGCGGCTGCATCCCGATCAGGCCCTGACTGAGGCGGTATTTGGAGCAGCGGACCCATGGCAACCAACTCCAGCCTTCAACCCAGCCGGGTCAGGGCAATCCTGGGACGAACGGTTAAATCTCATCATTGAGACGATGGTCGGGGCGATCGCGGCGACCCTAGGGGTGACCTTCGAAATCCAACCCTTGTCCCCAGCCGAACACCAGGCTGTGCTTGGGTATCTGCCCGGAGCATTGCCCGGAGCCTTAACCGGAGAATGATTCGCAGCATCGCCCGCAGCGGCTATTCCGTCAGCGCCTTAGCGAGGCTGGCCAACTTGAGGCCAGGGGGATATTCGCCATCATCCTTGATCCGCTGAATCAAAGCTTCAGAAATGGGCAGATTCATATTCTGGGCCATGGCCCGAACGATATCGCCTCGGTCGATCACCCCAGCCACCGCATCGGCAGGGGTTAAAACGGTGATGCGCTTCAGGCTGTCCTGCTCCAAGGTGTTAATTACTTCAGCGAGAGGGGTGGCCTCCCGCACCGTGGGGATGCTGTCTAAGGGCTGGGCAATCTCCCTTAGGGAGGTGGTATCCCAGGTGCCCCGCTCTAATTGCTGCACTGCTTCTAAAGTAATTAAGCCCCGATAGCGCCCATCAGACGATGCAAAATAGGCAGGAGCCCGTTCGGTTTGCAGCAGGTACTCCTCAGCGAAACTGCGCACCATTTGGGTGGCGTCGATGACGCGAAACTCTCGGGAGACCGCATCCGCTGCCGTTAACTGAGAGAGGTTGTCTTCGAGATCGGCCACCCGACCGTAGGCGGCGGCGTTCCGCACCGCGAAGCCCCCCACCAGCACAATCCAAATTAAATCTAGGCTGGGCTGGGCCAAATAGGCCAAAACCCCTAAGCCGATGGCCCCCCATCCCAGAAACTGCCCCGTTCTCGCGGCCCAGCGAATGCCTTTAACCCGGCTCTGGGTGGCTTTCCAGATGGCGGCTTTTAAAACTTGGCCACCATCTAAGGGCAATCCGGGGATGAGGTTGAATAGGGTCAGCACTAAGTTGATTTGGGCGACATTGCCTAACACCGTCTGCACCACTAGGGGGAGACCGGGCAGGCTGGTCAACAGGATCAGCCCCAGATACAAGCCAAAGCTAACTAGGGGGCCGGCGATCGCCACTTGAAAGGCCTGCCCTGGCGTCCGAGATTCTTTGTCAATGGCGGCAATACCCCCAAACAAGAAGAGGGTAATGGAATTGACTTGAATGCCTTGGGCTCGGGCTGCCAAACTATGGCCCAATTCGTGCAGCAGGACTGAGGTAAATAGGAGTAACGCTAGGGCCAAACCAACCAGCCACGCTAATGTTCCCCAAGTACTTTGCCAGGTGGGATCGCTGCCAT
>JAQCKL010000431.1 GCA_027592485.1 Cyanobacteriota bacterium | reverse complement strand
CAACAGCAAAATAATGAACCAAGAGGTATCCAGAAATAGGGGGATGCCCAAGATGGAGCCGATACGCCAACCAGATTGCATAGACGGTTTTACAAAAGCGCTAGATAGAAGCCTGTCTGATGGACCCTTTTGACCAAAGCCCAGGAATGCCTGGGCAGTCCCACGAGTCTCCCTCTATTGTAGGGGTGCCCCTCAACAAACCAGGGGTGAAACCACCCGTTTTGAAGGTTGATTTCACCCCTGGTGCAGGCCATTAATGGTGCATTAAATGGGGGAGCAATGGCCCATTAGGCAAGGATGGGAAGATCAGGCGTCCGGCTACAATAGGCCCGCATTCCCCAAGCCTAGGATCATCCCTGCGCCGAGGATATGGCCCAGGCTAGTCGTGGCCAGGAGTTCCGGCAAGCCAAAGCCTTCAAATAAACCAGGTAGCGCCACTGGTAAAGTGGGACCTACGCCCCGTTTTTGGATAGCAGAGCGGCCGATCGCGATCACAAACAGATTGCAAGTGATCATGATCAGCGCCACGTTGATCGACCACTCCGGGGTAGAGGGAGCAGTGGTTGCTAGTAGGGTCAGGGGCGAAAGCAGCAAAGGTTTAGCTCCTCAAAAAGAAAGTAAAAACTTTATGTCAAAGTACAAAGGATTATAAAAACTGCCGTGCCTTTTTGGGGGTTGTTTAACCAGAGTTAACACGGGGATGACGGTGATTCATGGCAAGGAGCAATGTGGGAGATGGGGCATCCCTGGGTCAAAATTTGTGGGCTAACGCAACCGGATCAGGCGATCGCCGTTGCCAGTCAGGGGGCGGATGCGATCGGGTTTATCTGTGTGCCTGCCTCTCCCCGCTATGTCACGGTCGAAACACTGCAACGGCTCGGGCAAACCTTGATTGACCAGGGCTACGGCACCGTGGAACGGGTAGGTGTCTTTGTGGATGCCACCGATGATGAGATCGCCGCCGCCATCACCGCTGGGCAACTCACCACCCTGCAGCTCCATGGTCAAGAGTCACCAGAGCGCTGCCAACAGCTGCGCCAGCGCTACCCTGACTTGCGATGGATCAAAGCCTTTCGGGTGCGATCACCCGCAGTCCTAAACACCATCCCAACCTATGACGCGGTTGTGGATGCCGTGCTCTTGGACGCTTACCATCCCCATGAGTTTGGGGGAACTGGCAATACCCTGGATTGGCCAACCTTAAAGGCGTTTCGCCCCCGATTGCCCTGGATTTTAGCCGGGGGACTCACCCCGGAGAATATTGTCCAAGCCTTAGCCCTGCTTTCCCCCAACGGCATTGATCTCTCCAGTGGGGTCGAAGATCGGCCTGGGGACAAAAATCTGGTGCGGGTACGACAGCTTTTTGCCGCCTTACAGGGGCCAGCACCGCCTGATATGGGCTAGATATGCTGTCACAGTCTGAAACGGGAACGATAAACTGAGGAAGCGTAAGGGTCAGATGACCACCCACAGCGCAGTTTTTCTGGCTGCCCCTATCCCTGACCGACAAAAGGCACAATTTCTATGACCTCCTCCCTGCATCAGCGTTCCCGATGGCGTCGAACTGTCCAAACGACCGTTTCCGGTATGGTGACGGCCAGTTGGCTGATGCTGCAAATGCTCACGGCTTTACCCCCGGCAATCGCCCAGTCTGAGGCTGAAGACGAACTCTTCTCATACGGTGAGTTCCTTAAGAGTGTGGATGCCGGTCAGGTGGAACAGGTCAACCTCGACCCGGAGCGAGGTATTGCCGAAGTGATTTTCAAGGGGGATGACGAAGACACCGAGCCCCGCCAAGTGCAATTGTTTGCTGGTGATGGCCGTAACCCTGATCTGATTCAGCGACTGCGCCAAGAGGGTGTGGCGGTTGAAGTGGCATCAGCGGGCAATGGGGGGGCGATCGCCTGGGTGGCCACCAATACCCTACTGATCTTCGTCTTGGTTTTTGGCCTGCTGCTGATTTTGCGGCGCTCTGCTGGTAGTGCCGGAGGTGCCATGAGTTTTGGTAAATCCCGAGCCCGCTTTCAGATGGAAGCCAAGACCGGTGTGACCTTTGCGGAGGTGGCTGGCATTGAAGAGGCTAAGGAAGAACTGCAAGAGGTCGTCACCTTTTTGAAAAAGCCTGAGAAATTTACGGCGATCGGGGCCAAGATCCCCCGAGGGGTTCTCCTGATTGGCCCGCCCGGCACCGGTAAAACCTTGCTGGCTAAGGCGATCGCAGGGGAAGCCGCGGTACCTTTTTTCAGCATCTCCGGCTCAGAATTTGTGGAAATGTTTGTGGGGGTCGGCGCGTCTCGGGTGCGGGACCTGTTTAAAAAAGCCAAGGAAAATGCCCCCTGCATCGTCTTTATAGATGAGATTGATGCGGTGGGTCGGCAAAGGGGGACCGGTATCGGTGGGGGGAATGACGAGCGGGAGCAAACCCTCAACCAACTGCTCACCGAGATGGATGGATTTGAGGGCAACAGCGGCATCATTATCATTGCGGCCACGAACCGAGTGGATGTCCTTGATCAAGCCTTGCTGCGCCCTGGACGCTTTGATCGGCAAATTATGGTCGATCCACCCGACGCTAAAGGGCGGCTGGAGATTTTGCAAGTCCATGCCCGTAACAAGAAACTAGATGAGGCGGTCTCCCTCGATGTGATTGCCCGTCGCACCCCTGGCTTCACCGGCGCAGACTTAGCCAACCTGTTAAATGAGGCCGCCATTCTCACCGCCCGTCGCCGGAAAGAAGCGATCACCATGGCGGAGGTGGATGCCGCCGTGGATCGGGTGATTGCTGGGATGGAAGGCATCCCCTTAGTGGATAGCAAAAGTAAGCGCTTGATTGCCTACCACGAGGTCGGCCATGCCATTGTCGGCACCCTGGTGAAAGATCACAATCCGGTCCAAAAGGTCACCTTGATTCCCCGAGGTCAAGCCCAGGGTTTGACTTGGTTTACCCCGGATGATGACCAAACCTTAATCTCACGGTCACAGATTTTGGCCATGATCATGGGTTTGTTAGGGGGGCGGGCTGCTGAAGATGTGATTTTCGGGCAGGCAGAAGTGACCACTGGGGCAAGCAGTGACCTGCAGCGCGTCACCAGCTTGGCACGCCAAATGGTGACCCGATTTGGCATGTCTGATCTGGGGCCACTGTCTTTGGAAGGGGCGCAGGAGGAAGTATTTTTAGGGCGGAATTGGTTGAACCGTTCTGAATACTCCGAGGAGATTGGTTCTAGCATTGATGCCCAAGTGCATGCCATTGTGGATCGCTGCTATGGGCAAGCCAAGCAAATTATGCTGGAAAATCGCCTGGTGATCGATCGCCTCGTGGACCTCCTCGTTGAAAAAGAGACCCTAGATGGGGATGAATTCCGTCAAATCGTCAGCGAATACACCGCTATCCCGCAAAAAACCTTAGTTAAAACGGGGAGTTAGGACGGCCTAGGGGGGTTCTATTTGAGGTGAGGGAACACTTGGGATAATTGATTAAGTCGTTTGAGTTCCCACCTACTCACCCTGGGCAACCTCCTGATGCCATTGCCATGACCCTTGACCGTCCTGTGATTGCGCTGCTGGGGAAGGCCAGCTTCCCCTATCAGAATTGGCTGACTTCCCCAGAATTGCCGCCGTATCAGTGGGTGACAATGCCTGAGCTGCCCCCTGTCTCCGCAGACCTGGGTGGTGAACAAGGATGGATCGAGGACCATCAGCGGCCTGATTTGGTGATTTGGGCAACGTCGGCCCCGTCCCTCTCTGGGGTGGCCCAGGTCCGGCAGCGGTGGACTGCACCGTTGCTGATCGTTTTGCCCGCAGAGTATGAAGAAATCGCTTCCCTGCTTTTGGCGGCAGGGGCAGCGGATTATTTGGTGCAAGCACATCTCAGCCCCACTCGTCTGCGCACCACTGTACAGACCATAATCGATAGCAGTCGATTGCGGGCAAGTCTGCGAGATCGGACCCAGGCCCAGCAAACCTGTGAACACCGCTTAGCCACGCACAACGACATTGACGCCCTGGGCAATGCGGGCAATTGGTTCTTTGATTTAGAAACGGGTGATACCTGGTGGAGCCCGCAAATGAGCCGTATTCACGGCTTGCCGGCTGACTTTGAACCTGATGTCAGTCAGGGGCTCGATTTTTACCTCAGTTTTTACCGACCCGATAGTCGTGAGGTTATTCGCCAAGCCTTTATCCAACTCATGGAGCAGGGTCAGGGCTACGATCTAGAGCTGCCCTTTGTGACTGCCCAAGACCAAAATCGTTGGGTCCGCACTATTGCCAAGGCGGTGATGCGTGATGGCAAGGCGGTCCAACTGATGGGTAATCTGGTCGATATTAGCGATCGCAAGACCCTAGAACTGTGTCTTCAAGAGTCAGAAGCCCAGTTGCAGCGCATCCTTAATGATGCACCCGCCTGCATTGCCAGCTACCGACTGTATGGCAAGGACTGTGCCGATCCCACCCATTCTGCCGACGATAGCTGGGACTATGTGTTTTATTCGGCGGGGTGTGAAGTCGTTTTTGGCTATACGACCGCTGAGTTTTTAGCCGATAAGAATCTATGTAACTGCCAACGTTTCGTTTTTAGCTGGCGAGCCATTAGCTGCAATGGTAATGTTCAG
>JAQCKL010000430.1 GCA_027592485.1 Cyanobacteriota bacterium | reverse complement strand
ATGGCACTCACCGGAGATGGGAAATGCTTCTAGCTTATGTCTTAATGCAATTGGCGACTGCTATAAGCATGCCGATGGGGGTCGGGCTGTTTGATCGGCGGGGCAAGGTGATTTTGCTCAATCCGAAGGGACGACGGCTGCTGGGACAGGTTAGCCTTGACCAACCCCTTGAGCAAACCCCAGGGCTGCGGCAGGTCTATATTGCTGGCAGTAATACCCCCTATCCATTGCGGCGGCTCCCGGTGATTCGCGCCCTCCAGGGCAGCATTGTGCATATTGAAGATTTGGAAATTGAGGCCAATGGCCAACGCATCCCTTTGGAAGTGCGGGCGGTGCCGGTGCTCGACGAGACAGAAACCGTCGTTTTTGTGCTCACGGTTTTCTACGACATTAGCCAACGTCGCCGGGCTGAGGCCCTACAGCGCCGTTATGCCCAAGACTTAGAGCAACAGGTGGCTGAAGCTACCGCCACGATTCGAGACCGGGAAACCCATCTCAAAGAAGCCCAACGCATTGCCCAAGTGGGCAGTTGGGAGCTGGACACCCAGACCGCGATGATTACTTGGTCAGCGGAACTGCTCCGCATTTATGGTTTGGAGGGTGTCGATGCCAAGCCCAACTACCCGGATATTTTGGATTATTTCCCCCCTGGGGAGCGGGATATTGTCCAAGCGGCTGTGGAGGGGGCCATGGCCCAAGGGAAACCTTACGAGCTGGAACATCGCATTATTCGCCTTGACGGTGAGCACCGCGATGTGATCAGTCGCGGGGAGGCGGTGCTGAATGGGCAGGGGCAGGTGGTCCGGCTCATGGGGACAGTGGCCGACATCAGCGATCGCAAACGCATCGAAACAGCCCTGCAGAAATCCCAAGCACAGCAACTGTTGGCCCTAGAACTTATCCAAATCGGCAGTTGGGAATTTGATCTGGTGACGGGTCAAGCGATCTGGAGTGATAGTCACTTTCGGCTGCTGGGCCTTGACCCGACAACAAGCGCCAGTACCTACGCCATTTGGCAAGAACGGATCTACCCCGAAGACTTACCTCGGGTTGAACAGGCCATACAGGATGCCTTAGACAACCAAACCATTTTTCAAGACGAGCATCGCGTGATTTACCCCGATGGCACGGTGCGATGGATTTTTGCCAAGGGCAAAGGCATCTATAACGAAGCTGGTCAGCCCGTGCGGATGGTGGGGGTGATGATGGACATCAGTGGGAGAAAGCAGCTCGAAGCCGAACGCAAAAACAACGAAGCCGAACTCCAGCGCCTAAATACCCAGCTTCAGCAATTGGCCCGGATCGATAGCCTCACCCAGGTGGCAAACCGTTTTCAACTCGAAGAGTCTTTGGTCCAAGAGTGGCAGCGGGCGAAGCGCGAGCAGCAGCCCCTCACGGTCCTGATGCTCGATATTGACCATTTCAAAGCCTACAACGATCACTACGGCCACCCGGCTGGGGATGTTTGCTTGCAGCGGGTTGCCCAAGCCTTTCAGTCCTGTGCCCATCGCCCAGGGGATGTGGTGGCCCGTTATGGGGGCGAAGAGTTTGTCATGCTGCTGCCCCATACCGATACCGTTGGGGCGGCGGCGATGGCCCAGCGGGTGCAGCAGGAGATCGCGGACCTTGCCATTGCGAACCCTAAGGCCCCCAGCGGGGATTACCTGACGGTGAGTCAAGGGGGCGTCGTCGTGGAGATGACCACCGTGACCGGGATCAACCCCCAAGCCTCGATTGTCCAAGCCGATGCCGCCCTTTACCAAGCCAAGCAAGTCCGCAATACCTACTGCATCAAACTCATGACGGCCTAGAGATACCCCATGGGGTTAATCGGATTGCCGTTTTGACGCACCTCAAAATGGAGATGGGGACCGGTGGAGAGGCCCGTGGAGCCTACCGCCGCGATCGCCTGTCCCTGGGCCACATTCTGACCCACCGTCACAAATAGCCGACTGGCGTGGCCATAAAGGGTGGTGATGCCACCGCCATGGTCAATAACCACGGTGCGGCCATAGCCCCCAGACCAGCCCGCGACAATCACCCGCCCGGAGTCAGCAGCGTGGATGGTGGTCCCCTGACTCGCCCCAAAATCCACCCCCGCATGGAAGCGATTGGTGCCCAGAATCGGGTGGCGGCGGTTGCCAAAACCACTGGTAATGGGACCATTGACGGGATAAATAAACCGCCCTGTGCCCCGCACCACCCCCGTCGAAGCAGCGACCTTTTGGCGAATCAGGGCGGCAATACTTTCAGAATCGCGCGCCAACTGGGCCTCGGCTGCTTCTAAGGCCGCCCGGTCCTGGGTGAGGCGATTAATCAGCCCTTCCTGCTGGACGGCTTCGGCTTCATACTGCTGCTTTTGCACCAGCAGCTCTTGCTGGAGTAAGGCCACGCTATTTTTCTGTTCCTCCACCACCGCCTGCTGGGCCTTGATGTCGTCCGCTTTGGCCTTCAGGTCTTCGAGGATGGTGCGATCGCTGTCAAACACCAGCTTGAGCTGATAACGACGATCTAGAAACCCATTGAAATTCTCACTCTGCAGCAGCACGGCCCAACCTTGGCTGCCGCGCTGGCGCTGCATAAACTGCAGCCGCGCCACGGTGGCGACTTGCCTGACTTGGTAGTCGGCTTCGGCTTTGGCTAAGTCAGCTTGAAGGGTGGTGAGGCGATCGCTAGCCTGCTGGAGCTTCCGCTCGGTGTCAGCAATTTGGGCCGTCGTGGCGGTGATTGTGCCTTCCAGATCCTCCAGCTTGTTTTCCGCTGCACTGGTCTGATTTTGAAGCTGCTGTTGCTGTTGCTGGAGCTGGTTGCGTTGCTGGTCAACTTGTTTTTGTTGCTGCTGCAGCTCCTCCACGGATTGGGCCACCAGGGTTGGGGCGGCCACCCCAATTTGAGCCGACAGGGCAAAACCGCCCAGCACCCATACCAGCACCACCGCCCAGAGGCGCGATCGCCACCCTAGGCTGGGTTGCATCGTTTTGTTTTGCCTTGCAGTCATCCCCTCACCGTCAGTGCCACCACGCCAAAAATCGTAATCACCCCACCGGAGACCCTATTTAACCACCGCATTCGGGTTGGGGTCAGCCGTGATCGTAAAAGGTTAACAGTTGCACTGAGCACACACCACCACAGGGCCGATCCCAAGAAAACCCCCAGCACCAATACCCCTGAGGCCGCATAATTCTGCCCAGCTTCCATAATGCCAACCCCAGCAAAAATTGCCGCGAAAGAAAAAATTGTGGTTGGGTTCGTCAGGGTCAGGGCCAGGGTAGACCCATAGGCTCCTAGCAAGGAGGATGTCATCGGCTGGCCTTCAGAACCCTCTGGGCCAGGGGCTGGAGGCTTAGCCAACAGGGTCGTGATGCCCAGGTAACAGAGAAATAGTCCCCCGACCAATCGCAGCCAAAAGGACTGATTGACCAAAATATCCGCGACGGCAGTGAGACCAAACCCAGCAATGCAGCCGTAGAGACCATCGGCGGTGGCGGCCCCGAGGCCCGACACCAGGCCATTAATCGGCCCCATCACCAAGGTGCGGCGAATGCAGAGCACGCCAATGGGACCAACGGGAATAGCGATCGCCAGACCGAGCAGGAGACCTTTGAGGAAGAGCATGGGGAGTGTGGGGGTGGTTTGAATTTTGAATTTTGAATTCTGCGTCAATGCTCTAATCAGCGGCCAAGGGCAGGGATTGGGTGGCTTTCACCGTGGAAAGCACGATGGTGGTGTAGGTCTTGAGCCCATCAATGTGCTTGAGGCCGTCGCTGATCAGCCGCTCCAGTCCCTGAGTGCCCTGGCAGCGCACCTTCAGCAGGTAGTCATATTCACCGGTGACGTGGTGGCATTCTTGGATTTCGGGCTGGGCCTGGACCTGGGCGAGAAAGCCGTCGCGATCTCTGGGGTGGGCTAAGGTCACCGCGACAAAGGCAGTGAGGTCATAGCCGAGGGCGATCGCGTCCAACTGCACCCCATAGCCCTGAATGATGCCCCGCTCTTCGAGGCGACGGACGCGATCGGCGGTGGCCGGGGCCGAGAGCCCAAGGTGGCTGGCTAATTCAGACCAGGTGATCCGGGCCTGGTGAATCAGGCGGGTCAGAATTTTGACATCCAAGTCATCAAGGGACATCTACTTTCATTTCCAAGGCGGAATCAAAGCTTAGCCTGATAAATAAAGATTTTCAACCGATTGGCGGACTTTTGTTGTGTGAAAATGCTGTTTTGGCTTGTAGAGCAAGCCAAAAAGCCTGCTTGACCTTGGTTTGCTGTCTCAGCCTAGTGCAGCGTCAAGCTTGAATTTGTAGGCTGGGTCAGCGCTAGCGTGACCCAGCAAAACCGTCGTCTCTGCTGGGTCTCACTTCGTTTGACCCAGCCTACGTCAGTCGAAAATTTAAGCCTGACAGACCACTTGTACTCGATGGCGGAATTAACGTGACCATTCCAGTTCCTAGCCCCCTTGCTCCTTAAGCACCCCTGCTCTCAGCAATAGTGCTATCACTTGAACCGTTCGGTACTAGCCTTTTAATCCACTGGGTCTATGCCCGCCGCCTGAAGTTGTGCCCGCAAACGTTCTGCCCGCTGTGCTTCCTGCTCTGCCCTTTGAGCTTCCTGTTCCGCTCGTTGGGCTTCCTGTTCT
>JAQCKL010000429.1 GCA_027592485.1 Cyanobacteriota bacterium | reverse complement strand
CCATCCCCCAGGCTGATCCACCGTCATTGCCTCGGGAAACTCTGCCCACCATGTATGATTTGCCCAGCGAATTTCCGGAGGAACCGGGGTTACCAGACCAGTTTCATGACTTGCAGCCTCAGCTCTTGAGCCGAACCCTGACCCTGGTGGACTATCGCCGCGAAAACTGGTTCGCAGGATCAGACCTGAATCTTTACTACGACGTGCACCACCCCCTGTGGCACAAACGCCCCGACTGGTTTCTAGCCGTTGGCGTCCCCCATTTGTATGAAGGGCGCGAACTGCGCCGCAGCTATGTGACCTGGCAGGAGGGGCGATCGCCCCATGTGGTGATTGAGTTCCTGTCACCGGGGACCGAAGCCACCGACTTAGGCCGGTTTGACCCAGCGGGGGGCCAAGGATTGCTGCCCTTCCAGCCGAGCCATGATCGCGAGCAGGGGGAGGTCGTCCCCCCGAATAAGCTGACTGTCTACGAGCGCTATTTACGGGCACCCCATTACTTGACCTATGACCGTCGCACGGAGGCGCTGCGGTATTTCCTGCTCGTGGGCAGTACCTATGAGGAGCAATCGCTATCAGCTTCAGCCCCCTTAGTCTGGTTGGCGGATTTACAGATTGGTCTGGGTCTCTGGGAAGGCACATTTGAAGCGATTCCGGGGCGTTGGTTGCGCTGGTGTGATCGGGATGGCAACTGGCTACTGACGGATACAGAGCAGGCTCAGCAGCGGGCAGCACAGTTGGCGGAGCAATTACGCGCCCTGGGTATTGATCCGGATAGTGTTCCAGAGGAGGGGTAGGGCCTCCGGACTGGTTGATCCCCGATTTAAATGCTTTTCTGGGCGGTCAAAAATAGCAGGGTGGTTTGCCAGGGAACGGTTTGGTTTTGTAATTCTCGGCGAATCAATTTTTCAATGGCGTCGAGGTCGGATGCAGGGAGCTGGGCCGCGAGCTGGTTACGGTAGCTGGTGGGATTGGCAACATTAAACCAGCGATCGCACAGCCCCTTCCCCACCCAAATCTCGCTGGTCTGCAATGTCTCAGTCCAATCCACCGTAAAGCCCGCCGCTTCGATCAGGGCCACCAGATCAGGGCTTTGCCAGTTGAAGCGGGGATTAGCGTCATCGGTATAAAGGGCGGTTTCGGCGGATTGCCAGCGATCGCGCCATTTTCCATCCAATTGAGTTTCTGGCAGCAGGGCCGACAGCCGTTGGGTGTGGCGAGGGACGACTTCCGCCAGGGCGAGGGTGCCGTGGCGAGGGAGCAGGGGCGCGAGGGAGCCAAGCGCTGCCGCTTTTTCAGCTAGGGCTCCCAGGACATTACGACCGATCAGGGCATCGAATCGAAGGGCAGGCTCTCGCTGAGCTAGAGTGCTGGCTAATTCTAAGAGCGGGATGTGGAGAATCTGGGGCCTTACCAGTTCGGGTAAGCCCGTGGCCTGTTCTTGCAGTGCCGCCGCATCCTGGGCCGTATCGACCCGCCCATAAACGCCCCCTTCGGGCACCTGGCGCACCGCTTCCCAGGTGAGGAGGCCACTGCGGGCATTCAGGTCCAAAACCACCTGGTGGCGCTGGAGGTTCAGGGCGGAAAATAGGCGATCGCGCAGCTCCGCCAGTCGTTCGCCGGTTTGGGTGAGGGTGCGTTGGAGCCAGCGATCGCGGGCCGGGTCCTCCGGGCTGTAGGTGAGGGCTTCCCCTGGCCCTGCCCCCCCTTCTACCAATGCCGCCAGTTGGGCCTCCCGCTGTTGGGCCACTTGGATGCGAATGCTGGCTTCATAGCCCTGATCCGACGGCTGATAAAACACCTGACCCTGCAACCCCTGGGGCAAATATTGCTGGGCCACCCAATGATCCCGGTAGGCATGGGGATAGAGGTATCCCTGGCCATGGCCAAAGCCCTCTTTATCCCGGCTGGGATCCCGCAACGGATTGGGGACATCCTGTTGCTGTTCGGTTTCCACCGCCGCCAGGGCGTCGAAAAAGGCCATGACGCTGTTGGATTTGGGGGCGGTGGCCAGGTACAGGGTGGCTTGGGCCAGGGGATAGCGCCCCTCCGGCATCCCCACCCGATCAAAGGCGGCGGCGCAACTGGTCACCACCGTCACCGCCTGGGGATCCCCCAGGCCAATGTCTTCACTGGCCAAGATCACCAACCGCCGAAAAATATAGCGGGGATTTTCTCCGGCGTAGACCATGCGGGCCAGCCAGTAGAGGGCGGCATCGGGGTCGGAGCCCCGCACGCTTTTAATAAAGGCGCTGATGGTGTCGAAGTGGGCGTCCCCCTCCTTGTCGTAGAGCACCGCCCGCTGCTGGATCGAGTCTTCGGCCACCGCCAGGGTGATGGGAATGGTGCCCCTGTCGTTCGGCGGGGTGGTTTCCACTGCCAGTTCCAAGGCATTCAACAGGGCGCGGGCATCGCCGTTGGCCACATTCACCAGATGGTCTAGGGCCGCCTTATCCATCTGTACCGATTTGTGGCCGTAGCCCCGCTCGCGATCGGTCAGGGCTTGGTGAACCACCCGCCGCAGGTCCTCCGCCTCCAAGGATTTAAGCTGAAAGACTCGGGAGCGGCTGACCAGGGCCTTATTCACCTCAAAAAACGGGTTCTCGGTGGTGGCCCCAATCAAAATCACGGTGCCGTTTTCGACCCAGGGCAGCAGGGCATCCTGCTGGGCCTTGTTGAAGCGGTGGACCTCGTCAATGAAGAGAATTGTCCGCCGCTCGTACTGACCCCGCAGATCTTGGGCCTGGGCGATCGCCTCCCGAATATCTTTCACCCCCGCCAGCACCGCATTAATGGCGATGAAGTGGGCGCTGGTGGTGTTAGCGATGATTCGGGCCAGGGTGGTTTTGCCGGTGCCGGGAGGCCCATAGAAAATCAGCGACGACAGTTGATCCGCCTGGATCGCCCGCCGCAGTAACCGCCCTGGTCCCACCACCGCATCTTGCCCCACAAACTCATCGAGGGTGCGGGGGCGCAATCGGGCAGCGAGGGGGGCCTGGGCTTCTATTTGGCGATCGCGGTGATGATCAAACAAATCCATGTCGCCATGCTAAACCCCGAAGGGAGCATCGAGAGTATTGGTGTTAGCCCCTAAAAAGTCGCCCATCTTAGTCAAGTGGGGGCGCATGGCCCACCCCAGCATTTCGCAGGACCTCATTGGTTGAGAAGCATTGCGGCTGACTGGCGAGGTGATCTCATACACTGGGGCTAAGGTCGCTTCATATTGGCACCACAGGGGAGGTGAGCACCATGATTGCAGTGATGGATCAGGCACCGCTCTCATTTAATGACTTCATTGATGGGTATCCAGACCGGCCAGGTTATCGCTACGAACTACGCCGGGGGGTCATTGTTGAGATGCCAAAGCCCAAGGGTAAGCATTCTGAGATGGCGGGGTTTGTGATCAAAGTATTGAACCGGGCGATCGATGAGATGCAGGCCCCTTACTTTATCCCTCGGGAATGCATTGTCAAGACCGCTGACGATACGGGCTATGAGCCGGATGTTGCGGTGATTGATCGCGCCTGTCTGGGGGATGAACGCCGCTGGGAAAGTGCCTCGGTGATTGAGCAGGGGCGATCGGTCAAGCTGGTGGTGGAGGTTGTCTCAACCAACTGGCGGGATGACTATGCCCTAAAGCTCTCGGACTATGAGCGCATGGGCATTGCGGAGTATTGGATTTTAGATTATTTGGGCATTGGGGGACGGCGCTATATTGGTTCTCCGAAGCAACCGACGTTTACGGTTTGCACCATGCTGGATGGGGAGTATGAGATGCAGCAGTTTCGGGGGGGCGATCGGATTGTATCGGCGGCTTTTCCACAGTTGCCGGTGACAGTTGCTCAGGTTTTTAATCCCGGTGGTTAGGGGGCTACTTGGCTGACAAAGCCCTTGAAACGCTCATGCTTTCGCAGGTTGAGTGAAGCGTTAGCGTAACCCAACGAAACCATTACTGAGCAATGATTTCCGCCGTTTCGGGCTAAAAGCGCTTCAATGCCTGAATAGAAAAAGCCTAATGGTGATCATCACCCTGCAACAACAGTACCGCTCACCAGGATCTGATTTCAGGTCTTTGCTGCATGGATCTATGTTTTACAAGGCAGGACTCGGTATACTTCAAGAAAGGGGTTATTAATCTAGGACGGCCATGAATGCTGAGGTCTTTTTCTCTTACTCACATAAAGATGAAGATCTGAGGGACCAGTTAGCAAAGCACCTAAGCAGCTTGAGGCGTCAGGGAATTATTAGCACCTGGTATGATCGAGAGATTCAGGCTGGTGCAGAACGAACACAGGAAATTCAAAATCGCTTTAATTCAGCCCAAATTATTTTGTTGCTGGTTAGTGCTGACTTTTTAGATTCAGACTACTGCTATAACGTTGAGCTAAAGCAAGCAATGAAACGCCATGAGAATGGCGATGTTCAGGTCATCCCAATTATATTGCGACCTGTAGATTGGCAGAATACGCCTTTTAGCAAGTTGCAAACTTTACCAAAGGATGGCAAACCCATCACCAGTTGGAATAATCGAGATGAAGCTTTCTTGGAGGTGACCCAGGGAATTCGTCACGTAAGTGTCCCAGGGTCTATCCAGGCTTAATAGCTAGGATCGTGGTTGATGGAACATCTGCATCCAA
>JAQCKL010000428.1 GCA_027592485.1 Cyanobacteriota bacterium | reverse complement strand
TCGATAACTTTGAGACCTTAAGAGATGCGATGGAGCACGTTCTCAAGGTGGTAACGTCTTAACCTAAGTGGCGACGGCTATAGTGTGCAACTCTGCCCAGGAGCCTCAATTCATCTTGGTGGTGAACACTGACATTACTGAAAAAAAGCAACTGGAAGCTCAGTTTTTGCGTGCCCAGCGGCTAGAGAGTATTGGCACCCTGGCCAGTGGCATTGCCCATGATCTAAACAATATCCTGACGCCGATCCTCTCCATTGCCCAACTGTTGCCCCTGAAGTTACCTGAGGCTGACACCCAAACCCAACATTTGTTTGAGCTGCTAGAAGGTAGTGCTCGACGGGGCACGGCGCTGATCAAACAGGTTTTGTCTTTTTCCCAGGGGCTAGAGGGGGAAGACATAGTGCTCCAGATCCGCCATCTGGTCACCGAAATTTGCAAGATCATTGAAGAAACCTTCCCGAAGCTGATTGAGCTGCAGGTGGATATGGCCGCCGACTTGTGGGCAGTGCAGGGGGACGCCACCCAACTCCACCAAGTGTTGATGAACCTCTGTGTGAATGCCCGCGATGCAATGCCCAATGGCGGCAGTTTACAACTGTCGGTGCGTAACCTGCGCCTAGATGAGAGTTATGCCCGGATGAATCTGGATGCCCAAGTGGGCCATTATATTGCCATCACCGTGGCCGACACGGGCATTGGCATTGCCCCAGAACTTTTAGACCGGGTGTTTGACCCCTTTTTTACAACCAAGGCGGTGGGACGGGGGACGGGTTTGGGCCTCTCTACCGTGCTGAGCATTGTGAAGCGTCACCAAGGCTTTTTGAAAATCTATAGTGAAGTGGGGCAGGGCACCCAAGTCAGGGTGTTTTTGCCCGCTGTCGCCGTCACTGAGGAAGACCGTTTTCCAGAGGCCCCACTCAAGCGTGGTGAGGGGGAATTGATCCTAGTGGTAGATGACGAAAGTACCATTCGCGACGTCACCCGCCAATCCCTGGAAGCCTATAACTACCAGGTGATCACCGCTGAGGATGGCATTGATGCGATCGCCTGCTATGCTCAAAACCAAGGCGAGATTCAGGTGGTCCTGATGGATATGATGATGCCCACCATGGATGGCGTCACCGCCATCCGCACCCTGCACAAAATGAATCATGAGGTCAAAATCATTGCCATCAGCGGTCTCATGGCCAGCAACAAAGTCACTGCAGCCTTAGAAATGGGCATCAAAGCGTTTTTGAACAAACCCTATACCGCCAAAGAACTCCTCACGACGTTAGATAACGTCCTGAATCACCCCTAAAGCCCAGCACCCCATCATGCACAGCGCCCCATCTGTGGCTGGAACTGGTCTTCACTTATGGGTCAAAGAATGAGAGGGTGCTAAGGGGGCAATGTCCCCCCACCGTTTATAATTACAAACCGTCCCATTGAGGATGTTTGACCATCGTTTGCCCGTAGGCGACTGGCATCATAACTCTAAAATTCAAGCGTAATTTTCTATGACCCCAAATGCTATTCGGACCCTTGCCCAGGTCAGACAGGACTTTTATGCAGCATTTGCGGAAAGTATTGGGTTCCCCGTCACCACCACAAAAGGGGGATCCCATTCCAGCAATGCTTCTAAAATCGCCTGGGCCGATGGCCAGCAGCGGGCCAACTATATTTGTGTCTATGCCCACCTAGCTCCGGATGTGCTGTTGCCAGAACGCCCCCTGATTCTACGGTTGGGGGTTAATAAGGGCTTGGGCCTAGAGCCCGCTAAGCGCAAAAAAGAAAGCCCGCAAAGTGGCCAAAAACTGCTACGGTTTGAAGTCACCTTCTTGCCCGATGAAATCTTGGGCCTCGTGCCTTGGATTGTGAGTCTGTTGCACTCCCAGGATCTAAAACCGGATATGGTGGTGACCCCACCGTCCTATCTGGCTGAAGTCAAGGAACTGGATGAGCTGATCTCCCAAGGGGCCTGGACCACAGAAGCCGCCGAATGCTTTGCCCAGCAACAGGCGGCTGCCGCCGCCGCCGCTGCCGCTGCCGCCGCTGAGCAAGGATAAGCAATAACGTTAAACCAGGGCCTCTAACTGCCGAACGGCCCGGTCCACAATATCCAAACTGGCTTGCCAAAACTCGGGTTGGCGGATGTCTTGCTGGAGGTGGCGCTGGACCAAGTCTTCGGCGGTGAGGGTGCCGGTGTCCCGCAGTAGGGTGGTGTACAGCTCATTAAAGGCTTCGCCGTAACGCTCCCGTTGGGCATAGATGCCGAGGCTAAACAGATAGCCAAACAGGTAGGGGTAGTTGTAAAACCCCAATTGCGAAATCGAGAAATGGAGCTTGCTAGCCCAGAACATCTCGTCATAGCTGGAGAGACTGTCTTCGTACCAATGGTGCCAGCTCTCACCCATCATGGCCTTGAGGGTGTCGGCAATCACAAACCCCTACTGGCGGGCTTCCACCAGCTTTTGCTCAAAGGTGAACCGGGCCGGAATATTCAGCAGAAAGGTGACCGCTGCGGCCCCGTCTTCCCAAGCGATCGCTAACTTTTGCTCAGGGGTACTGGCTTGCTCTAACAGGGCATCGCGCACCAGGGTTTCGGCAAAGATGCTGGCGGTCTCGGCCAGGGTCATCGAGTAGTAGGTCTGGTAGCGGGGCAGATCCCGCATCACCCAGTTATGCCACGCGTGACCTAGCTCGTGGGCCAGGGTGAGCACGTTGTTCATGCTGCCCTCAAAGGTCATAAAGATGCGGGGCTCGCGGGGCTCGGAGAACCCGGTGCAATAGGCCCCGGTAGCGCGGTTGGGAGTGGGTTTAGCATCGATCCAGCCCTTTTCGGCCATCATCACCGCAAAGTCACCCATAGCGGGGGTGAGTTGCCGAAAGGCCTTGGCCACCAGCTCAATGGCTTCCTCAAAGGTAAAAACCGGCGCATCATGGGCAGTGGGGGGCGGGGCAAACAAATCCCAGGGGGCCATGGGGGTGATGCCTAGCACCTTGCCCATGGCGGTGAGGGCACGCTGACCGATCTCCCGTCCTTGGTAGGTGGTTGCCATCAGGGCGTCGAGGGTGGCGCGATCGATGCGGCTTTGGTGGCAGCTCTTGTCCAGGTAATGCAGGGTGCGCTGGCGGCCCCGCTGCTTGGTTTCTTCCAATCGCCAGCCGTTGATGGCGTTGAGAATCACGGCGACGGTTTCGGCTCGGCCTTCCCAGGCGGCTTTGACCCCGTGCCAGGCTTCGGAGCGAATCTCCCGACGGGGGGAGCTGAGCAGGTTAAAGGCTTTGGCCAGCCCCACCTCGTTACCTTCGACGGTGCATTTGAGGGTGCCCGCCAGCTCGGTGTAGAGGTTGCCCCAGCTATGGAGGCCATTCACCGATAGGCCGGTGACCAGTTGCTCTTCGGCGACGGTCAGCAGTTGGTCTTTGAGCTTGCGGCTGTGTTGGATCGAGAAACTGAGTTCGGCTAGATCAGGGTCGGCAATCAGCGCCTGGATAAAGTCATCGCTGGCGCGGGTGAGAAACACATCCAAAGCGGTGGTGGCCTGACTGACCTCGGCACCGAGCTGCTGCAGGGTGGGTTTGCAAGCGCTGGCCCTGGCGTCTTGGGAATCGACGCTGAGGATCGAGGCAATAAAGGTGCGTAGGTTGCCCAGCTTTTTGGAGATGTCGGTGCGCTGCCGGTGGATGGCCCTGACTTCGGCAATCAGCCCGTTGAACTGGTCTTTGGGCAGGGTCTCGGCGGTGGCGATGCGATCGCTGAAGGGAGCGCAGATTTCGGCCAGGGCAGCGATCGCCCCTTTCAAGGCCTCAATGGTGGTGGCAATGCGAGGGTCGTCGCTGTTGGTATAAAAGGCGCTGTTGTCCCAGGTTTGACGCAGTAAAGCCATGGTGAAGGGTAGGGCGAGTGGGGATTCTAGTCTAGACCGTGGGTGGCAAGAACCCCCATTGATAAACTCAGGACGAACGATCTCCAGCAAAATTTTCGTCAGTATCAACAACATTCTGTGCCATCCAGCCTTAGGATTTCTGAACGCTCCCCTGCCCCCGCACCCAACATCCCATGGTCAAACTGCTGCAAATCACCTTTCGCAACCCTCAGGCTTCCTCAGAAGCCGCCCAACAAGCCGCCTGGGAACGGGCGCACTCAATCGCAGCTTGGCCGGGATTAGTTTGGAAAATCTGGATCGCCACCCCAGCCGACGCCATTTACGGCGGCATCTACCTCTTTGAAGACGAGCACAGCGCCAACGCCTACCTCAACAGCCCCATCGCCGACAGCATCCGCGCCATTCCGGGCATATCCGACTTTGAGGCCCAACTATTCGATATCAACAACCCGCTCACCGCAGTGACACGCGGCCCCCTAACCTCGATGCAAACAGAGCCACGGGATTGACCCACCCCGGCCACCTCAGAGCTAATGGGTATAGCGCTGACTACTTTGCTTAAACCTCGTCTAACTTGAAACCTGGAGTTCCCCTCACCCTTTTCTTGCATGCCGCAGGCGCTAAGCCCTCTCCCCTCGGGCTACGGCTTATACATAAGGTGTTTTCTCGAAAAGACTATACCGGTAGAATGCCCCCCTAGCCCCCCAATCCTGGGGGGGATAATACTCAAAGCCCCCAAAATTGGGGGTTTGGGGGCCTAGATAACTGGTAGCTTCTTTGTC
>JAQCKL010000427.1 GCA_027592485.1 Cyanobacteriota bacterium | reverse complement strand
CCGGAAGCGTCACGGGCTTTTTGCAACCACTAGCTTGTTAAACAAATCTTTTATTCGAAGTGCCCTAAAGCCCTCGAACTCCATCAATATCGCAGCGAACAGATGGAGCAAAAGCAGTGGGGGATTACCAAGCTCTATAACGCCTACTTCCACGAGCCCGCCAGCCAGCTCTACAAACTCCACAAACAGCTTGATGCCCTGGTGTTGCAAGCCTACGACTTCAGCCCCGACGACGACCTATTAGAAAAGCTCCTCGCCCTCAACCTTGAACTCGCCGCCAAAGAAAAAGCCGGGGAAGCCGTCATCGGCCCCTGGGATCCCACCCAGGAAAAACCGTGACAATGGTTGCTACATGTTGCAAGATCCCCCTTAATCCCCCTAAAGCCCTCCGGGCATGGCTTCGCTAGAAAAAGGGGGAAATCTTCTAAACAGCGGGGACCCTGAAATAGCCCCCTTTTCTTTGGCGCAGCCTGCCCGTAGGGCGTAGGGACGGCGACAGCAGGGGATCCTCAACCCGTCGAAATATCTTCCAGCACCGTGACCAGTCTTTTCAAATACTGAAAGATCCCCCCAACCCCCCTTTTTAAGGGGGGCAGTCCAATTCAGGCTTTGCAATAGCCCCCTTTTTTGTGGTGTAGCCTGCCCGCAGGGCGTAGGGGCGGCGACAGCGAGGCATCCAATGACCAAACTCGTCAGGCATGTAATCGAAAACAGTGACAACCCCATCCGCAAAGCCGAGATCCTGAATTCCGCTCAGGTTATCTACACCCAGGCACCAACCTATAAATCTGCGTGACCGAGCCTCACTGCTCCATTCAGCCCGTTTCAATAATCGTCTCAGGCAATTCTTAACTCGCACTGACATTCTGCGGAAAGGCTACCTTTAAACCGTTAGCCGACCCTGTCCCCCAAAAACAATCAGGTTGCCATGTCCTCTGCTGCGACCCAACCCCGACTGCTCCGCCCTCAGCTCGCCACCCTGCTGATGATTGGCACCTTAGCCATAGCGGCCATGATTGCGATCGCCTGGTTTTCCGGCAACGGCGCAATCAGCACCATCTTTGAGCAACTCGACCAACTGCAACAGCATCCCCCCAGCTGGGCCATGACCCCGATGCTGTTGGCCCACTACTTCCTGTTTTGGACCGCCGCCCTGATGGCCCTGGTCTGGATCATCATGATGATTTCCCCCAGCCCCACTAACTGGTCCCGAATCCTGGTGGTGGTGATTTTAGGGGTTCTGACCATCCGCTACTTGATGTGGCGCACCCTTTCCACCCTGAACCTCAGCAATCCCCTCGATGGGGTGTTTAGTCTGGGGCTGTTTGCCCTAGAGCTAATGATTTTTGCCGGTTCGTTGATCCAGCTATTTTTGCTGCTGCGGGTTACCGATAGAACCAAAGCCGCAGACCAACTGGCGGCCATGGTGCAGGCCGGGGACTATGCCCCCACCGTGGATGTGATGATCCCCACCTATAACGAGCCCGCCTTCATTCTGCGGCGGACGGTGATTGGCTGTCAGGCCCTAGACTATGGCCCCAAGACGATTTATCTGCTGGACGATACCCGCCGCCCCGAAATCAAGGCCCTGGCCGAGGAGCTGGGCTGTGAGTACCGCACCCGCCCTGATAACAAACATGCCAAGGCCGGGAACCTCAACCACACCATTCCCCTTACCGATGGGGAGCTGATCGTGATTTTTGATGCGGACTTTGTCCCCACCAAAAACTTTCTCACCCGTACCATCGGCTTCTTCCAAGACCCCAAAGTGGCGCTGGTGCAGACCCCCCAAAGCTTTTACAACCCCGACCCGATCGCCCGCAACCTGGGCCTAGAAGACATCCTCACCCCCGAGGAAGAGGTCTTCTACCGTCAAATCCAGCGGGTGCGAGATGGAGCCGGAGCCGTGGTCTGCGCGGGGACATCGTTTGTGATGCGGCGATCGGCGCTGCTCGATGTGGGGGGCTTTGTCACCGAAGCGGTGAGTGAAGACTTTTTTACCGGCATTCAGTTGGCGGCCAAGGGCTATCGCCTGGTGTATCTGAACGAAAAGCTGAGTGCGGGCTTAGCCGCCGAAAACATTGCCACCCATGCCCTGCAGCGGGTGCGGTGGCAGCAAGGTACCCTCCAGGCTTTTTTCATTAAATCCAACCCGATCACATTGCCGGGGCTGAATCCGATTCAGCGGCTGGCCTATTTTGAGGGGCTCCTGCAATGGTTCAGCAGTATCTCTCGGGTGGGCTTTTTGATGATGCCCCTCACCTATGCCTTCCTAGGGGTGGTGCCTTTGCGAGCCTCGGAATCGGAGCTGATGTATTTCTTTATGCCCTTTTATCTGGTGCAGTTGAGCGTGTTTTCTTGGCTCAACTACCGATCGCGCTCGGCCTTGCTCTCCGATGTCTATTCCCTGGTGCTGGCGTTTCCGCTAGCCATTACGGTATTCCAGGTGCTGCTGCGGCCCTTTAGCAAGGGCTTTAATGTCACCCCCAAGGGAACGGCCAGCGATCGCTATCGGTTCAACTGGGCTTTGGCCTGGCCCCTGGTGGTGGTGTTTGCCTTGACCGCCCTCAGTCTATGGGTCAACCTGGGCAACTGTTTGTTTACCATGGCTAACCCCGCTGAGCATTGGCGGGGGCTGGGGGTCAGTTGGGTCTGGAGTGCCTACAACCTGCTGATGCTGGGGATTGCCCTGCTGATTTTGCTAGATGCCCCTCGCCATAGCCCCTACGAATGGTTTAATGTGCAGCGCATTGCCCGAGTCCAGCTTGATGCGGGTGCCGAGGTGCTCTGGGGCTACACCACCATGGTTTCAGAGGTGGGCGTAGAATTTTCCTTCACTAAACCGGGGCATTTAGACCAGCAAAATTTAGTCGGTCAAGCGATCGAGCTAGAACTTGTCGATGAGCAGCTCACGGTGCAAGGGACCATCAGTGCAGTCCAAATCAAGGATGAACTGCCCACCTTAACGATCCAGTTTGCGACCCTGGACTTGCCACAGCAACGCCGGTTGGTGGAGTTGCTGTTTTGCCGTCCGGGGCAATGGCAAAGCCGCTCTGCCCCCAATGAACTCCATTCCCTCTGGCTGATCATTAAATCTGTCTTCCGGCCTCGGTTCATTTTTGATCGCCAAGTCAGCACCCGACCGGTTCGGGTCAGCAAAGTTTAGGGGGCCATCACTGCAGTGGCAACGGACTGAACCTGAGAGGGTTGCAATCCCTCGGGATCGGTTGGCTCCGTGGACAATCGTTGACCCCAGCCAGCGGTTAATCGGGACCGATGGACTGGGGTAAAATTCACTCAAGCTTGCGGAAGGAGAAACCATCATCTCTCGCAACGCTTGAGTTGTTACATCCCAAGGATGGAGTTACCTGTGGCTGGCCAACCTGAAACCACCCCGAACGTTGCTGACTTAGTCGACACCTTCATTACTGCCAGGAACATTAGCCAACAGCAGTACCAAGATTTGTCAACCTTGGTGCTAGCAGATGGCACCATTGATGAACAAGAGCGCCGTCAGATCAACCGCCTGTTTGACGCGATCCAGATGGGCATGGTGAAAATCACGGACTAGGATCAACCCCGTGGGTCGCACTGCGTTTGACCCACGCTACTATCACGCTACTATCTAGCCCTGAAAACACTTGCGTTACCCACGAGCCTGCTAGAAGGGCATCTTTTTCTGGCTATTTTTGTCGCGATCGTAATTCATCTCCTTCAGCTTCTTCATAATGCGGCTGAAGTATTCACCCATATAGGCTTCCAACGTGGTGATCTCTTTCGGATCAATCTGGAAGGTCTCGTAAACCTCATCCATGGGGGCGGTAATGGGTTCGCTGCCGACAATCACCTCCGTAAAGGCGAGGCGATCGGCGAGGTTCCAGCCCCATTGCAGATAGCCCGCCAGCTTGCGGACCGCCTTCAATAGTCCCATCGGCATTTTAGAAACCTTACTCTCCTGACCCGAGAGCCGCTCACAGAGGCGCACGATTTCGTAAGCCCCCCAGGGACGAGTGCCCGCCAGCGGGAAGCTCCGATTGACGGTGGCTTCATTGGTGAGGGACGCGATCGCAAACCGGGCAATGTCCTGGGTATCCATATAGGCGATCGGTGCCGCCTCACCCATCACCCAAACCGCCTGCTTTTCTAAGATAGGAATGGCGTACTGGCCAATCAATCCTTGCAAGAAGCCGCAAGGACTAAGGATCGTGTAGGGAATGCCCGACTCGGCCAGAAACTTCTCAATGCCGTGCTTGATATTCATCAAGGGGACATGGGGATAGCTCTCAGCCCCGAGAATGGAGATGAAGACAAAGCGCTTCACATTCGCCGCTTGAGCCGCCTGGATCAGGTTAACCTTGCCCTCCCAATCCACCTGGCTGATCGCATCATTGGGTCGAGCCGTGGCCGCATCAATGACGGCATCTACACCCTCAAAGGCGGGGGGCAGGGTTTCAGGCCGACAGAGATTGCCCCGCAGCAGGGATACTCCCCATTCCCTCAGGAAGGCCGCCCTTGCGAAGCTCCGCACCAGACATTGGACCTCATGGCCTTCATCCAAAGCCCTTCGGACAATTTGCCTGCCCAAGGTACCGGTCGCCCCAACGATCAACAGCTTCATGAGTGCAAGGAAACAAAAGTTTATATTTCTTCAACCATACCAGATCAAACCCCG
>JAQCKL010000426.1 GCA_027592485.1 Cyanobacteriota bacterium | reverse complement strand
ATCACTGAACATTACCATTGCAGCTAATGGCTCGCCAGCTAAAAACGAAACGTTGGCAGTTACAAAATAATTGGAATATCACGGGTATCGGGATTCGCTTTCAACCGGCGACAGACCTCATAGCCGTCCATCTCCGGCATCCGAATGTCTAGCAAAATCAGGTCGGGCGGATGATTGTGAATCGATGTCAGGGCCAGATCGCCGCTGAGGGCTAAGCGCACCAAATATTCAGCGGAAAGCAAGCGGGCCAACAGCCGCAAATTAGCAGGGGTATCATCAACAATCAGAATGTTGCTCTCGGTGGTAAATAAGTCAGGCATGGTTAGGACGATGGATGCAGGTCGGCCTAGGGGCAATTGCCCACCTGCTAATAAGAGGGTTAAGCAGACGACGTTAAGGAAACAGGGCCGCTAGGATGCGCTTGTATTGAAACTACTGGGGCAAGGTCATCAGGGTGCGGGCCAACTCAGGGGGCTCTGTCTTAATTTGCCCAATTAATTGCAGCATCAAAGCGGCGTGCAGATTGATTGTGGCCTGGTGGAATGGCTCTCGCCAGGATGCGAGTAGGGTACTTATAGCGAACGCTGGTCACTTTGCTTAGGCCGCCTAGGATCGCTCTGATTCCTAGCGCAAAAGCAAAGTGGCTCGCAGTCTTGTCCTAACCGGACTGGCGACTGCAATAAGTCCAGTTCACCGCTCAGGGCGCAAAATCGTAGGGCTCGGACAGTAACTGATCTGCTATTGCATCCTCGATCCTAAGTGGGTGGCCAACGCCTGCCGCATGATCGCCACGGGTGGAGATTGCTGGGTCCAAATCTCTAGGGCTGCCGCGCCCTGCTGCACCAGCATTTCAAAGCCATCTAGAGTTGTTAATCCGCCTTCAGCGGCAAGCTGCAGGAACCGTGTCGGTCTGGGGGTATAAATCAAGTCATAGGCGATCGCCCCTAGGGGCAAATGAGCCAAATCCCCCTTGCTGACGGGTGAATCTTCAACGCGAGGAGACATCCCTAAGGGGGTGGTATTGACCAAGAGTGTAGTCCCGCCCAGAAGTGAACCGAGCGCATCCCATAAGCCCGTCTTGAGCGCTACCGGCAAGGGAGATTGCTGCCAACTCTGGGCAAACTGCTCTAGTTTTTGAGCGCTGCGACCCACCACCCAAATGTCCTGACAGCCCAATTGTTGACACCCAGCCACGACCGCACGAGCTGCCCCGCCATAACCCAAGACAACGACTCGGCTCCTGGCCCAATTCACAGTTTGAGCCCTGAGCGGAGCCATGAATCCCAAGACATCGGTGTTGGTGCCTGCCCACCCCTGCTTCGTTCGCCAAACGGTGTTCACCGCCCCAATGGCTTGGGCGCTATCGGTCAATGAAACCAAATGGGGCATCACCGCCTGTTTATGGGGGATGGTGACATTGAATCCCTGTACCCCGATCGCCCCAAGCCCAGCCATCGCCGCCGCCAACTGCTGCCCATCCACCCGAAAGGGCACATAAACCCCATCCACCCCCAACTGATGCAAGGCCGCATTTTGCATGGGGGGCGAGAGGGAGTGCTCAATCGGATCACCGATGATGCCAAACACTTTGGTTCTACCCGTGATGGCGAGGGAAGCTGACGAGGAGGACATATCTTTGATTAGGATGATTAAACACACCCTCCAAACCTTAGTTCAATGGGCCGCAACACTATGGAAGCAATGGATTTTTTTCGGATGACCGAGGGACGGTGGCGCTCTCAACGGGTCACCCATCACTTAGCCATGCGCCGGACTGAACTGGGCGAGCTGCAAATCAATGCCACTGTACTCCCAGCAGATGCCCCCAAAGTAGCGGCCATCTGCGCCATGCATGATATTGATGCGGCCACCGCGATCGGAGGCATTGATATTAACTGGCAAGGCTTTATGGCCTGGGATGCTGACAAGGGACAGGGTGGAGCGACTGTGATGGTGCTGGTCCCCGATCAGGAAAATGCCAAATCAGGGTTGCTATTACGGGAAAAAGGATACGCAGAAACCAGCCCTGTGGTGGGACGATACTTGGTTGATGACCAGGATGGCCTCGTCCTGTCGACGGAATACGAAACGATGAGCTCTGTGGAGCGCTTTTCATTCCTGAGTTCGACCCTACGATTCCGAACCAGCACGGTTTTGGGACTCTCAAACACCGCCTCATTTTGCGTGGAAACCCTCATCCCTGATGGAGAGGAGGATATGCCCCCGGCCCAAGCCTTGCCCTCCAACCTGCCAGCCTGTAGCTACTCTGCCCTAGGCTGGTAACCGCTGCCCCCCAAGGACAGCCGTCTGGCATCACCACGTCTTCCATCGCAGTTTGTAACGTTTTGCATGCGCCATGAAGTTTTGGGGTGAATTTACTTGATTTCTACCCTCCGTTACGGACCGCATTCACGAAAACGCAGCAGTGCCAGTCCCTACAGCAATGTTAAGCTCTGTAATGATTCACTCAGAATTGCTAGGTTGCTCCCCCACACTCCTTTATGATGCCTTTAAAAGTTTTTGAAAACTCTGAGATTCTGGAGACTTAGGTGTGGCTATTTCTTTGTTGACTTACGCTCCAAGCAGTCAAAACTCTCGCGTTGAAGGGTATGAAGTTGGAGGAGATACTCAGCCTAGGGTGTTTAGTACCGATAACATCCTTGATAATACTGATCTAGACATCCTGATTGAGGCGGCATATCGCCAAATTTTCTTCCATGCCTTCCAGGCGGATCGCGAGCCTCTACTAGAGTCTCAGTTGCGCAATGGTCAAATTACCGTACGCGACTTTGTTAAGGGTCTACTGCTATCCAATACGTTCTACACCAGTTTTTACGAGAAAAACAGTAACTACCGGTTCGTTGAACATTGTGTTGAGCGAGTGCTGGGACGTCAAGTCTATAGCGATCGCGAGAAGATTGCTTGGTCTATCGTCGTGGCAACAAAAGGCATCCGGGGCCTTGTGGATGCGCTTTTAGATAGTGATGAGTACCTAGAAAACTTCGGCGATAATATCTTGCCCTATCAGCGGCGACGGATTTTGCCAAGTCAGTCTGCGGGTGAGGTGCCAACCAATATTCGCCTACCTCGCTACGACGAATATCACCGTTCTCTTCTGGGCTTCCCCCAGGTGGTTTGGCAAACCCAGGTAAGACGGTTCGTCCCTCAGGAGCAGAAAGCGACTGCTGGCAATCCCTCTCTATTCCTGGGCATGGCCCGGAGTATCAGTCCATCCGGGGCCGCTTCCCCTCGGGTTTCCACTGCAAACATCAGCATGTCACAGGTCCCCTACCGCAAGTAGTGTCGTGACGCCAATCGACCTGGTTTCAAGGTTTCATCCTTTAGGTCAGGTCTGATTTGATTGTCGATGATTAGGGGGGATGCTATGTTTAGCATCCCTTTTTTGATGGCGGGTGATAGTAGTCGCCAGTCCGGTTAGGACAAGACTGCGAACCACTTTGCTCAGTCCGTAAATTGATGTAGTTCTGATGAAGCTACGAGCATCTCCGAAAAGATACGGATATCATTAAGACAGGCATGGCATAGCAGGCCGTGACATTGGGTTGTCCATCACCATGAGTACTATGGATTCCTACGAATCTTGGTCTAGTGCATCGGTTGCTGAGTTGCAGAGGCAGCTATATGAGCATCTACAGCATTGTCGACAGCAAGAGTCGACTGATGCGGTGCTCAGCCGATTTCAGCAGTTATTTATTCAGGGAGAAGGCTACCCTGACGCTGAGCCCTGGGATGCCCTGACTGAATTGGTGCATCTTTCCCAGGCAGAACGGGAATTTAAATACACCCTCAACCGTTGCAGCTATACCCTGGTTAATCCTTGGTATACACAACCTCGCGATCACTGGGCAATTCCGGCGCTAGTCGCGTTATTTGACAATATTCCCCAGGCTCCCACAGACTGCTTCATCACCCATCGTGTCCGGACTTTAAGTCAAAGCTTTACGGAAACAGAGCAGTTTGCTGCGCTCAGACGGCTAGCAGCTTTATTTGAACCAGAGAATACGGCAGAGGAGATCGCTGCACAGCCGATTGCCAAGCAGTTACGGCATTATCCATTTTTGTACGATAGCAGTCTGCTAACGAAGGATAGTGACCAACATCAAAAGGAGCATGTGGGCGAACTGCGGCACCAGGCTGAGACTGCTTTTGGGGTGAAATTGGCTCGCTACTGGGCTCAGCAGCAAACGGGTAAAGGGCGATCACCCCTAGACAACCCCACCCGTTTACCCCAAGTCGAACTAGAAGCAGCCCTGCAGCATTACACCGGCAAGGTTGAGGGCAATCGTAGCCACCGTGACGTGGCGCAAATGTTTCAGACCTACAGTCGTACCGTGCGCTCCTTCCGCGAGTTTAAGGAAGAGCTCTTGGAATATCTGTTGGCTCCTTTAACTGATGTTGAGCCTCGCTATCGAAATAATGTCTTTAGTCGTTCTCTACGTCAGTATTTAAGGGAAGCGCTCCAGGATTTTGACAGCCAGATCCCAACGGAATTTATGATTATTACGGTCTGTCAGAAACTGTTGAATTTCCTGGTGGTTCAAGGGCGTCAGCAGCCCGTGTTTCGTCGTTTTTGGCAATTGATTCAGGGTAAGTGTCACAGGGGTTGAGAACAGGAGTTGTTGTGGAAGGGAGTAGTCAGTTAAAGTTTACC
>JAQCKL010000425.1 GCA_027592485.1 Cyanobacteriota bacterium | reverse complement strand
ACCGGGAATGCGGTCTTGCCATTCTGGCTGGGTCAACACCTGCGCTACGGCAGCACCGTGGCAAATTGATTGGAGCCTTTCTGTCGGTAGATGGGGGTCCAGGGGCAAATACGCGCCCCCAGCTTTGAGGACGCCGAGAATGGCGATCACCCAGTCGAGGCAACGGGGCATCATTACCGCCACCACCGTTTCGGGTACAACCCCTTGGGTTTGCAGCGTCTGGGCAAGCTGATTGGCCCGACTGTTGAGCTGACAATAGGTTAAGCATTCTCCCTCAAACCGAATGGCAGGCTGGTCAGGTGTTTGGGTGACCTGCGCTTCAAACCATTGATGTAAGCTGCTGTAGCGAGGGGGGGCGGTAGTGGCTTGATTGAAATCTACCAGCAAGGTTTGTTGTTCTGCCCTGCTGAGTAACGGCAATTGTGCAATCGCCGCCTCGGGTGCGGCCAAGGCCGCTGTCAGCAGGGTGTGCCAATGGCTTTGAATTTGTTGAACCGCCGCTCGATCGAGACGATTAGCGTCGTAAAGCCAGTCCAGAGTTAGGGTATCCGGTGCGGGTTGACAGACGAGCTTTAGGGTAAAAGGCTCTAGGGTGGCGATCGCGGCCAAGGTGCTCAGGGGCGGTGATACCTCTGGGACAGCCTCGACCCCAAAGCTAATGGGAAACCATTCCGCTGGGCTTTGTACCTGTTCCCAGTCGAAATAGTCTTGCCAAGGTTTAATGTCCTCTAGGGCGCTGTGCACCTGTTCCACAGCAGCTTTAAAGCTTTGGGTCGGCTGCAACTGGATCGACAAGGGTAAATCCCGCGTCAACAGTCCAACCGCCGTTGCGAGCTCTTCGTAATGCTGCCGAGCATTGCAGCTATAGCCCAGCGTTAAGGAGTACTGCTGGGTGAGTCGAGCGATTAAAATCTGCCAAACAGCGAGGCAAACCTCATCGGCTGTCACCCCCTGCTGTGCGGACCAATGGTATAGGGCCTGGGTTTCTGGGGCCGATAGGGCCAGAGCATGGTGCTTAGGCTGGAAATGGGGCGACCCCGTTGGCTGTTCCAACGGTAGCTGCCGCACCAGTTGCGCTAAACCACTGGACCGTCGCCAGTAGCTACGTCCGGCAGCGGTATCGTCGCCCTCCAGTAGCTCTGCCTGCCATTCTGCTAGATCGGCATATTGCAGTGGAGAGTCCTCATCCTGCTGGGGTGATTCCCTGTAAAACTGCTGAAACTCTTGAGCTAACAGCGATAGGGTTGCACCATCGGCACATAGCGCCGATACATTAAACAGCAGCTCCTCGTGGGTCGCTTGCTGAACCCAATGGACCTGAAATAGAGGGCCTTTTACCCAGTCAAACGGCTGCTCTGCCAGGTGCTGTAATTTTGAAGCTGCGGCTTCCCCTGGCACCGTTGACCCATGGTGTCGCATCAGTACGACCTCACTGGACAGGGTGTCGGCAATCACCTGCAAAGGCAGGGTCATCCCCTGCAGCGTCGGAAACGTCGTCCGTAGGATCTCATGGCGATCCAGGAGTCTTTGTACGGCTGACTTGAGCCGAGCCCCCTCATAGGGTGCCGTTGACTTTAACCGCAGCGAAGCGCGAAAGGGGTGTCCAGGATAACGCTGCTGTAGCCGCCAGAGCCGTTGTTGCTGGGGCGAAAGGCGGTAACCTGCGATCGCAGAATCAGGCGGGGTCTGGGTCGTCTGCATGGTATCTACACCGATTAGAAGGAAACGAATGGTCAGCAGCTATGAAGCGTTAATCGACAGGATTGGAGGCTGCACTGTAGGGCTGAGCCATGCCCACCAAAACTTTGCGGGGGCCACGGTAAGGCGTGCGTCCATGGGCAGCCAACATGTTGTCGAGCAGCAGCACATCGCCCTGTTGCCAAGGAAACGTCACGGTCGCGGCTTGGTAAGCGTCACGAATGACGGTCAAGTCAGCCTCTGCGAGGGGAGCGCCGTCACCGTAATAGGCGTTACGAGGCAAATGAGCTTCCGCTAGATCCGCGAGGAGCCCCTCACGAACGGCGGGATCCAGATTAGAAATATGAAATAGATGGGCTTGGTTAAACCAAACCCAGTCCCCTGTGTGGGGATGGCGGGCAATGGCTTGGCAGATCTGTCGAGTACGGAGGCGATCGCCCTGCCCCCACTCCCAGGTCATCCCGTTGGCTTGGCAAAACGCCTCTACCCTGGCCGGATCTTCCGTTTGGAATACGGTTTGCCAGGGCAGATCGAGAGATCCCCCATAATTACGCACATAAAGCACTTGTCGCCCTTGCCAGCGCGATCGCAGCGCTGGGGGTAAGGCCTGATAAACTTGACGGCTGTCGGCAATGGGCGTCATGCCGCCAGAAACCGCAGGCTGCACACAAAAAAAGGCAATTTTGAGCGGCCACTGGCGGCTATAGGCCATTTCGTTATGCAACGGAATCGTCTGGCTAGCGGGATATTCCGTCGAGGTATAGACCTTGCCATCGACCTGGGTACGAGGCGTAGAGCGGTAGGCATAGTCCAGCAAGTCACCACTGAGGGCCTGCAAAAATTGCGCTAGTCCTGCCGTCCCAGCATCTTCAAAACCGCGAAACAAAAGGCCCCCATGGCGATGGAGTTGCGCCTCAATCCAACTGGCCTGGGTGGCAGCCCAGGCCGCTAGGTTTAAGGAACCATGGGTCGGCTGCACGACCAGCGGCAACAGACGATCCTGAGCCAACGGTTCAGCAGTGATTAAAGACCCTGAAGATACCTGAACTGAACGGCGACAAATACGGCCTAATGGCTGACGAGAAGAAAGAGTCATAGATTTACTTAAGACGTAAAGGTCTGGCGGCGAGTACCCCTAAGCTTTCGCCGCTGAGTTGATAGCAGGGCCTGTTGTTGGCCCACAATCTGCTGTTGTCGTTTCTGCTGCAAGTACTGAATCAAACGCTTGATGGGCTGCTCTGGATCGCGAGCAATCTCAGCCAAGAGATCTTCGTAGTAACGGGCCAACCGCTCAATAGTGGCCGACTCAAAAAGATCGGTACTGTACTCTAAGGCCCCTTGTAAGCCCTGAGGACTTTTCCATAGACCCAGCTTTAAATCGTGCTTGGCGGTACCTAGATCAACCTCAATCGGCTCCAGCGTCAACCCTGGGAAAGCTACCGTCGTAACCGGATCATCTTGCAGATAAAACCAAACCTGATACAAGGGGGTCTGATTCAACTTACGTTCAGGCTGCAACTCGTCAACCAACGTCTCAAAAGGCAGATCCTGATGGGCGTAGGCATTTACTGCCTCGTCGCGCACCTGACAGAGCCATTGACGAAAGGAGAGCCCATCATCCACATGGGCGCACAGCACCAGGGTGTTAGTAAAAAAGCCAATCAAGTGGGCCACTTCTGGACGATCGCGATTGGCAATGGGAGTGCCCACTCGAATCGTTGATTGCTGGGCATAGTCACACAACAAAATCTGGAAGGCTGCCAGGGTCGTCATAAACAACGTGGCATTGGCCTGCTGGCTCAGATTTTGAAGTTGGGTCGTCAACTCGGCAGATATGCCTAACAAGTGTCGATGTCCATGGTGACTGCGCACCGCAGGACGGGGAAAATCCGTGGGCAAACTGGACAAAGTCGCAGGAGAGAGTCGAGATCTCCAGTAATTGAGCTGCTTTTCCAGGACTTCCCCTTGCAAAAACTGTCGCTGCCAGACCGCGAAATCAGCGTATTGAATCGGCAATGGGGGCAGTTGAGGGGTTTGACCGCGTTGATGGGCGTCATAGAGAACGGCTAGCTCTCGAATCAGCACCTCCATTGACCAGCCATCGGACACAATGTGATGCAAGGTCAATAGCAACACGTGGGTATCGGCCTTGAGTTGAATCAGCCGAGAGCGCACCAGCCCATCTTGGGCTAGGTCAAAGGGCTGTTGAAGCAAATCCAAGGCTTGCGCTTGAATGGCACTGGGTTGCGCTGTCGGTGACCAATCTGACCAATCTAACCGAGTCAACGAGACTGCCCCAGTCGGTTGCACCTGCTGACGCGGGTGGCCATCCACTAAAACAAAACGGGTACGCAGAGACTCATGACGCTGCACCAAACTTTGCCAAGCTTGCTGTAGCGCCGCTACATCTAGGTCCCCCCGCAGGCGCACCGCCGCCATCATGGTGTATGCCGGATTCCCCGGCTGGAGCTGATCCAGAAACCAGAGGCGCTGCTGGGCGAAAGAGAGCGGAAATTGGTTGGGATGCTGAAGGCGCGTTCTTAACAGGGCGGCGAGGCGAGAGCGCTTGTCCGAATCAGAAGGCTTTGCAATCTCCCGTGGAAGGCTAGAAGTCATGAATCTAAGTAGGAAACATTCTCAATAACATAAAAACTTGAAGGCCGTAGCTTAGATACGCAGACAAACCAAACAGGCCCGAATTACGGTTGACCCAAGGCAACGAATTGCTTTCAGGGCAATCAAAAAGCTCACCCCATGGGCAGATCCACCGGTCAGATCAACCCACAAGTCCAATCAAGCCATGGAAAAGCTTGGGGTTGACCCCAAGTACCTTTACCACGACAATGACTACCAATCGCAACACAAAGGTAATATAGTTGAGAATCATTGTCAACAAAATCGCCTGAACATACTAGACCTTATCGGAAATAGAGGCTGTAGGATCTCCCTAAGATCGTGAACAGTGACATCAGATGAA
>JAQCKL010000424.1 GCA_027592485.1 Cyanobacteriota bacterium | reverse complement strand
CAGATAACGAAGCGACTTTACAGGGCGCAACATTTCAGCAGGTTACCTTCAAGTAATGTTGAGAAACAATACCGCTCTCAGTTAGGCCGATATGCTGAGTAAATAAGGTACTCGCCAGGAACTATTGAAGTCATGGATAAACTACAACGATATCGTTTTGCCTGCACCCTAACCTTCGGCGATGTGTATGGCCAAATTATTGCTTGGTTGGTTGTCCTGTTGATTAGCTTGGCCGCATCCATGGGGCTGATGGGAGCCCGCCAACCCCTTTACGCCTTGGTTTGTGTGGGATTGGTGTTGGTCTTGTCACTGCCCTTTTTATTGTTTGCTTTTGTCACCACCCTGGTCAACCACATCGAATTTACAACGGTTGATCCAGCGGCAGAAACAGATGTAAATCAGGCCTCTTTCCCTCAACAAGCTACCCAGCAAACTGTTCAAGCAGCGGGTTAAGGGTTGAGCCGTTTAGTCCATCAAAACGTGAGTTTTACAAAGGTGGAGGCTTAAGCCTCCACCTTTGTGCTTAATGGGGTGCTCAGGGTGGTGGCTACCGCTTCGAGGCTACGGCGATCGCGCAGCATCAGGGGATGGGCCAGGGCTGGAATAGTGCCCATCTGCCCCACCGGTAACCGAGAGCTATGGGCGGGCAAAATCATCAGGTCGTAGGGGGTCCACAGGGAGGTGAACTGCACCTGCTCCAAATCGGTCAGGGTACGGTTGAGGTCTTGTAACAAGTCGCTGCCGGGGCGCATCTGTTTCACCCCAGGCCGGTTGCGGGCGTAGGCGGTCAATGTGCCATTGTGGGGAGAGGAGAGGGTAATAAACCGCTGCACCGGCTGGAGCCCGCCCAATCGCTGCAGGTAGTAGCGACTGACGATGCCCCCCATACTGAACCCCAGTAAGTCAAAGGGTTGCTCCGCTAGATACGCTGTCACATAATCGCGAACTTGCAGAGCTAACTGATCGAGCCCCACTTCACCGCGATTGGGCACCAGATCTAGGGTATGTACCGACCAGCCGCGATCGCTCAAATAGGCTGTCATGGGTTCAAACACGCGATGGGTATCACCAATGCCGTGAACCAACAGCACTGGATTTTTGCTGGGGGACAGGGCTGAGGTCGGGATTGGGGCCATGGCTTTTACCCATTACTAGCGGTGGGATTTGCAGTCTAAGGGGCTTGGCCTGGCTTCGGGACAGGCCAAGGTCAGTTCCCAGAATGGCAACCTGCGTCGGTAAAATTGTGGATTACGGCGCGATCGCCCTACAATTTCAGTCTGTATTGGCCCTATTGCCCAGTCACCATGCTCGATACCACCGATCTCAAACGGGAACTCTCTACGCTGTCTGAACGCCTGGGTAAAGCCCAGGCCTGTCTTTGACATTCCCGCTATCACCGCCACCATTCAAGATTTAGAGCAGCAGGCCGCCCAACCGGAGCTGTGGGATGACCCCGCTGAAGCCCAGCAAACCCTACAGACCCTCAACGACAACAAAGCCCAACTGAGTCAGTTCGACCAATGGCAGGGTCGCCTTGGGGATGCCGAGGCCATCCTAGAACTGTTGATCGAGGAGCCCGACGAAACCCTATTTGCCGAAGCCCAAACCAGCGTCACCGAGTTGAACCAAGCCCTAGATCAATGGGAGTTGCAGCAACTGCTTGCCGGCCCCTATGACAAAAGTGGGGCAGTCCTCACCATCAACGCCGGAGCCGGGGGCACCGATGCCCAGGACTGGGCCGAGATGCTGCTCCGCATGTATACCCGCTGGGGCGAACGCCAGGGCTATACCCTGAAGCTGGTGGAACTTTCGGAAGGGGAAGAGGCGGGCGTCAAATCCGCCACTTTAGAGATGGTCGGTCGCTATGCCTATGGCTATCTCAAAAATGAAAAGGGCACCCACCGCCTCGTGCGAATTTCGCCCTTCAATGCCAATGGCAAGCGCCAAACCAGCTTTGCTGGCATAGAGGTTATGCCTATCCTCGATCAAACGCTGGAGCTGGATATCCCCGAAAAGGATCTGGAGATCAAAACCTCTCGCTCCGGTGGGGCAGGGGGCCAGAACGTCAACAAGGTCGAGACCGCTGTTCGCATTACCCACCTGCCTACGGGGCTGTCGGTGCGCTGTACCCAGGAGCGATCGCAACTCCAAAACCGCGAAAAAGCGATGGCGCTATTGATGGCCAGGCTGATGATCATTGCCCAGGAGCAACAGGCCCAGGCCATCGCTGAAATCCGAGGGGACATGGTCGAGGCGGCTTGGGGCAACCAGATCCGCAACTATGTCTTCCACCCTTACCAAATGGTGAAGGATCTACGCACCAACGAAGAAACCACCGCCATTGAAGATGTGATGGGGGGAGAGTTGGACCGTTTTATCCAGGCATCCTTACGGCAAGGTACCCTCATGGCGGAAACGGGCACCGTTTAACGCACCCGACGCTGGTTTCCTTCACAATAGAAAAGATAGAGACTGCCATCCCCAGCCAACCCTGCCCCACCACCGCTAATCCCATGTCTGAAACCTCGATCCCTGAAGCTAGCTCAGTAACCCACCCAGGCGTCGAAGCACCGGCTTCGGAAGTCATGGCACCGCCTGAACCCCCACCCAGCTATGTGAAGCTAGCCATGCGGAACATGGTGCGGAAGGGGGGGAAGTCGCTGTTCCATTTCACCCTGACGGCGATCGGGTTGATGGGGCTATTTGTGGGGCTAGCGTATCTAACTCACTAGTGAATCTGGCCCACTAAAATGATCGCTACATTGACAGCGTTGATTAGGGGACAGCGTTGATTAGGGCCTGTTTTCGTAGGCGAGTTCCCCGAGAATATAGGTGGCCTGAACGGCGCGATCGTCGCCCATCATCATCAGGGAGAAGGCGCGATCGGCCAATTCCTGTAGAGAAGTGGGGGCAGCGGCACCATTGCGGAAGGCCATCAATGGCGTGGCCCTGGGATCGAGCACAATAAAGTCCGCAGCTTTCCCTACCTCAAAATTACCAATCGCGTTCTCTAAACATAGGGCTCTGGCCCCGCCCAGGGTAGCTAAAAACAAGGCCTTGAAGGGGGATAGTTTTTGGTGGCGGAGTTGTGCCACCTTGTAGGCTTCGTTGGCGGTTTGCAACATTGAGAAGCTCGTGCCCGCCCCTACATCGGTACCCAGCCCCACTTTTACCGGATACTCCGTTGATTTGGCTTGCTCTAGTTTAAATAGGCCGCTGCCCAAAAATAGGTTGGAGGTGGGGCAAAAGGCGATCGCCGATTGCGCTTCTGACAATCGCTGAAATTCGCCATCGGTGAGCTGTACCCCATGGGCAAAGACGGAGCGATCGGTCACCAAGCCCGCTTGATCATAGGCGTCGAGGTAGCCCTGGCAGTGGGGAAACAACTCTTTTACCCAGGCCACCTCATCCACGTTTTCACAGAGGTGGGTATGGAGGTAGACATCAGGAAATTCCTGTAAAAGCTGCCCCGCCAACTGCAGTTGCTCGTCAGTAGAGGTGATCGCAAACCGGGGGGTGACGGCATAGTGCAAGCGCCCTTTTTTATGCCATTTCTGAATCAGGGCCTTACTGTCTTCATAGGACGATGCCGCCGTATCACAGATAAAGTCCGGAGCGTGGCGATCCATCATCACCTTGCCCGCAATCATGCAGAGGTGACGGCGATCGGCAGCTTCAAAAAAAGCATCCACCGACTGGGGGAATACAGCCGCAAAGACCAGAGCCGTGGTGGTGCCATTCCGCAGCAGCTCATCCAAAAAGATATCCGCGACTTCGCGGGCATAGTCCTGATCCTGAAACTTGGCTTCGGTGGGAAAGGTGTATTGATTCAGCCATTCCAGCAGTTGCTCACCATAGGCGGCAATCATCCCCGTCTGGGGATAGTGGATGTGGGTATCAATAAACCCCGGCATGATCAACCGTTCTGGGTAGGCGGTGGTGGGTAGCGACCCATAGTCAGCCTGCAACGCCTCAAAGGGGCCAAAAGCCTTGATTTTTCCGGCTTCAAGCACCATCAGCCCATCAGCTAGATAGCGAACACTGTCTTCTTCGGACCCATAAAAGGGATCGTCAACAAAATCTAAGAAGGAGCCGCGAATCGTCTTGGGACCGAGGGAAGCCGATGCAGGTTCTGGGAAAGGCATTGGGCAAAAAAGGTGAGATTGTCGGTAGCTTAAACGACGGCCTCGGTTGCTTCCGTAAATGACATAGCCAAATGACGCGGTCAATCACGCCACAAATGTATCAAGTTTTATCGCGCTGGCCACTTTGCTTAGGGCACCTAGGATCGCTCTGATTCCTAGCGTAGAAGCAAAGTGGCTCGCAGGCTTGACCTGACCGGACTGGCGACTGCCATCAACAAAGCTTGAACCAGCTGGGGGCTGCATCAACCAGAGGCTATTGCACCACGAGGCGGGAGAGGCTGGTACTGGGATAATAAGTCTCCAGGATCTGCTGATAGGTATAGCCCTGGACGGCGTAGTCTTTGGCTCCGGTCTGGCTCATGCCCTGGCCGCCATGGGCCTCCTGGACAATTTGGTCTGAAGCGGCATAGAGGGATTCGACAATCCCCCCTTGGTAACTAATAAATTCCCCGGCGGTGGCCGCTACGGCAATCTGGGTATTAGTGGTTTCGAGGGCGACCCCTTTGTAGGCTTGATAACGCTGGGTATTG